>CAKSAI010000032.1 GCA_934434905.1 uncultured Lachnospiraceae bacterium
TTCTGAAAATGCGGCTATTATCGGTGATCGGATGGATACAGATATCGTTGCCGGAATTGAATCCGGCCTTGACACGGTCCTGGTTCTCTCCGGGGTATCTACCCGCGAGACCTGTGAGCAATATCCCTACCGCCCACGTCTGATCTTAAATGGTGTCGGAGATATCGCCGGAAATGATGATTAGAAACCTTCAATTTTAATATTTCTACGTATGCTCATAAGAAAAGCCGACAGCTTTCGTACTGTCGGCTTTTCTTGGGCATTTTTGAGAAAGTAATGTTTTGAAGGTTTATTCATTACAATTGCATTATAACAGAATTTGAAAAATTTTCCATAGAGTTTGTCGGTTATTA
Organism: uncultured Lachnospiraceae bacterium; assembly: GCA_934434905.1. GTDB lineage: Bacteria > Bacillota > Clostridia > Lachnospirales > Lachnospiraceae > 14-2. The sequence continues at coordinate 354 of CAKSAI010000032.1, forward strand.
GCGGCATTTTAGCGAAGCCCGTCACATACTACCAGTTGTTCACAGCCTTCTTCCAGCGTTCCTGCTGGCTCTCCCATTTCCCGTTCAGCCAATCCACAGCCTTTTGGATTCCATCCTCGGAAAAAGGAAACGCGCAGGACTCCTTCTTCTCATCCGCGGTCACATCAAAGTTATAGGGTCCCTCCCAGATGGTGGCCTTCAAATTCTCCGTTTCCTCTTCCGCCACCTTCTCCAGGCGGTAACGCATCCCCTGAAAGCTCCCGGTAAATGCCGCTTTCTTGAAATATGGGATGGATAAAATATCTCTTCTTTCAATCATAACAACATTCCGTCCCTTCCCGGCAGTTATCCGTTCATCCGCTGCCGCACGATCTCGTAGGCAAGCACACCCGCAGCCACAGAAGCATTCAGGGAATCAATATCTCCCTTCATGGGGATGGATGCCACCAGATCGCAGTTTTCCTTCACCAGCTTGCTGACGCCCTCGCCTTCACTGCCGATCACCAGCCCCATGGGTCCCTTCAGATCCAACTGGTACATGGTAGTTCCTCCCATGTCGGCACACACAAACCACAATCCCTTCTCCTTCAGCTCCTTGATGGTAGCCGACAGGTTCGTGACCTTTGCCACCGGCGTGTAGTTGATGGCTCCCGCCGAAGCCTTTGCCACCGTGGCTGTCAGCCCGACTGCCCGACGCTTGGGAATGATCACACCATGGGCCCCGGCCAGATTAGCCGTTCGGATGATAGCTCCCAGGTTGTGGGGATCCTCGATATTGTCCAGCAGAAAAAGAAACGGCTGCTCGCCCTTCTCCTCGGCTGCCCGCAGCATGTCCTCCACCTCTGCATAATGATAGGCCGCCGCAAAAGCAATGACTCCCTGATGCTTCTTGGTCTCAGACAACTGATCCAGACGCTCCTTCGTCACGTAATTAATGATGGTATCGTGCTTTCTGGCCTCCCGGGTGATGGACTTGACAGGGCCATCCTGACAGCCGTCCAGCACAAATAATTTATCAATGGTCTTGCCGGCGCGAAACGCCTCCAGCACTGCATTTCTGCCCTCGATGAGCAGTGTTGTATTTTCTTGTTCTTCCATAATCACTCCACCTTCCACATTCCGGTACGCACAAGCCCCAGCTTCACCAGCTCCACCATACGTGCGAAATTATTATTCAGATACAAATAGCCCATAAGTGCCTCGAACCCTGTGGCCTTCCGGTAATCCGACATGGTGGCATTCTTGGCCATGGTGGGAGAATGGGCGTTTCTCCCACGCTTATAGATTGCTTCCTCCTCCGGGGTAAGATCCGGCAGCAAAACCCGGATCATCCCCGCCTGAGCGCTGGCCTTCACCATACCGCTTGTCCTTCTGTGCAGAAGATTGGCGCTGGTATTGCCCTCTCCTACCACGATTGAGCGGATGATAAGATCGTAGACCCCATCGCCGATATAGGCCAGTGTCAGCGGCGAATAGGTACGGATATCCTGGTGTTCAATTTTGAACTCCTCAAGGATATATGCATCTATGCCCTTTTCCATTTTACTCCTTCTCTGGTGTCCTCCAGGATAATTCCCATCTGTAACAGTTCGTTCCGTATCTCATCAGCCCGGGCAAAATTCTTCGCCTTCTTGGCCTCTTTTCTCTCCTCGATCATGGCCAGGATCTTCGCCTCCAGCTCTGCGTCCACGCCGCCTGCTTCCTCTTCCACGGAGGCTGTCAGAAGATTCAAGGACAGCACCCGGTCAAAATCCGCAAGCAGCGCCCGTTTGGTGGCATCGTTCATATCCGCCTTCAGCAGATCGTACACCACAGTCAGCGCCATAGAGGTGTTCAGGTCATTGCACAATTCCTTTTCAAAGCGCTTCTTATATTCTGCAAACTTCTCCTGCTCCACGCTGCCCTCGTTTTTCAACTCACCGATCCGCTTGATCAGCTTCCGATATGCAGACCCTACATTGTCAAGCGCCTCATAGGAGAATTCCAGCGGCTTCCGATAGTGAGACTGCAGGCAGAACATCCGATATACGATCGGGTCATAGCCCTTCTCCTGAAGCAGGGACACCGTCAGGAAATCCCCCTTGGACTTACTCATCTTCCCGGACTTGTCGTTCAGATACTGCACATGGAACCAGTAATTGCACCACTTATGCCCGGTATAACTCTCGGACTGAGCAATCTCGTTGGTGTGATGGGGGAAAATATTGTCCACGCCGCCGCAGTGAATGTCCATGGTCTCGCCCAGATGCTTCATGCTGATGCAGGAGCACTCAATGTGCCAGCCGGGATACCCGGTTCCCCATGGGCTCTCCCACTTTAAGGCCTGATCCTCGAACTTGGACTTGGTAAACCACAACACAAAATCATTTTTGTTCTTCTTATTAGCATCCTCTTCTACATCCTCCCGAACGCCTACCAGAAGCTCTTTCTCGTTCTGTGAGGAAAAAACATAGTAATCCTTAAGCTTTGAGGTATCAAAGTACACGTTTCCGCCTGCCTGATAAGCGTAGCCTTTCTCCAGAAGTACCTGGATCATATGGATAAACTCGTCAATGCAGTTGGTGGCAGGTTCCACTACCTCCGGCGTCTTGATGTTAAGCTTTTTGCAGTCATCAAAAAACCGATCCGTGTAAAACTGGGCGATCTCCATTACTGTCTTGTGCTCCCGCTTGGCACCCTTGAGCATCTTATCCTCTCCGGTATCGCCGTCGCTGGAAAGATGCCCCACATCCGTGATGTTCATCACGCGCTTCACATCGTAGCCAAGGTAACGCAGTGTTTTCTCCAGAACGTCCTCCATGATATAGCTGCGCAGATTGCCGATATGGGCAAAATGATACACAGTAGGTCCGCAGGTGTACATTCCAACCTTGCCGTCCTGATTTGGGATAAATGTCTCTACCTTTCTCGTCAAGGTATTGTAAAATTGTAGTTTGTTCTCCATAATAATTCTCCGTTTCTTAATTGTCTGTGCGCAATGTCTTTACTTCCCGCTCCAACTCCAACACGCGGTTGCAGAGCTCGGAATTTTCCCTCTGTAATACCTGAATATCCTCCATGATCGGATCCGGCAGATGACATTGATCCATATCGCTCCGCGGGATCTTCATATTGTCACGCTTCACGATTCTGCCCGGTACACCCACCACGGTACAGTTGGGCGGCACCTCCTCGATCACTACACTTCCTGCGCCGATCTTGGAATTCTCTCCTATCGTAAAGGAACCGATGATCTTGGCTCCTGCGCTGACCATCACGTTGTCGCACAGGGTGGGATGGCGCTTGCCGGTCTCCTTGCCGGTTCCTCCCAGGGTCACCCCCTGATACAATGTCACATTATCGCCGATCACCGTGGTCTCGCCGATGATAACGCCGCTGCCGTGGTCGATAAAAAAGCCTTTGCCGATGACAGCGCCGGGATGGATCTCAATGCCGGTTCGTCTGGCCGCCCGCTGGGAGATCAGTCTCGCACGAAAATAATGCCCCTTTTCGTATTGTTTATGCGCCCTGCGGTAGCTGAGCATCACCTTGAAGCTCGGATACAGCAGCACCTCAAGCGGCGACTTGATGGACGGATCCCGCTCCTTGATAACTTGAAATTCTTCTTTTATACGCCGGATAAAGCCCATGCTTTATTATCTCCTTTCCTTGCTTATTCGCGAAAAAAACTTCGCCTCTATTTTAGAGACGAAGTTATCCGCGGTTCCACTCTAAGTAAATGCGACAAGCGCATTTCCCTCATGGCACGTAACGTGTGCAACTCGGATAGGACTACTCGAATGTTACGATCTACAGTTACATCTTAAGCTTCGCCCTATCGGCTCCCGGAGGCACTTCAGATAATTCTTCCTGAGAGCCGCTTTCAGCCGATGGCGGCTCCTCTCTGGCAGGAATTCCATATCCTACTCTTTCCGTTCATTGCCTTTCACATATAGCTTTAGTTTATGCGCAATCTGTTGTTTTGTCAACTGGTTTTCGGGATTTTTTTAGTTCATCAGGCTACTATTCACAGCACATCCGCCGTCACAGTCTGCGCCCAGTTGTTATAGCAGGTTGCCCCTTTCTGATACTTTTCACCATTTCCATGGATATCCAGGGTCGCTTCCTCAAGCTCCTCGATGACCGTGATGCTGCCGTCATACAACGCCTGCAGCCGTTCCATACAGCTTCTGATACGGGCCGCCAGTCCACCCAGACGGATATCCTGGACATCGAATCCATAGGGTTTGTTCTCCGTAAACCACTGCTTCCGATAAGTCCGATGGAATACATCGAGGTTCTTTAACAGCTTCTTATAATCTGCGATGAGTGCCCTAAGCGCCTCCTTATCATGACTATGGTAAACGCTGCGCGTTCTTACTCCCAGCTCCGCCTTGATGGACAGGACATCGCAGAGCGCCTGCGCCGTAGCAAAGAGGTAGCCCCACTCTGGATCGTTCTTCATACGTCCAAGCCGTCTCGCGCACTTGGCATACTGTTCATTCTCACCGCCGGCCACCGTGGAATCCAGTAGTCCGGTGAAGCAGTCATTGTAGAGCAGATATTTCTCAGGATTATAGTAATTGTCGGCAGAATATCCAGGCGTCCCCGGCAGATCCAGCAGCAGGAAACGGTCATAAGAGATTCCGAACTTCTCCTGAAACCGTGCCTTTATATCTGCTTTGCTTGTATTTCCCTTGGCAATCTCGGACGCATAGAACAGCGCCGGCAGCAGGGCGTATCTGGAACACTCGCCGCCATTATCGCCCCACATGGTCAGGAACACATCCTGCACATTATGCTCGCGGCAGCTCTTTATGGCAGCCGTTGTCGCCTTCAGGCTGAACGCGTTATGGGGTGCAAAGCCTGTCCACGTCCACAGCCCCCCGGCAAACCAGGTATCGTCCTTGATCTTCTGATGTGCAGAGATCATCTTATTGTAATGCTTCTTATCTGTGGAATAATAATCCCAGTAAATAAGCTGCACGTTATCCGGAATCTGATCCTTGATCTCGTTCTTGATCGCGGCTTTGCTGTTGTAATAATCACCACCGGCCACCAGGCGGAAGAACATGTCGGACCACATAGCCAGCGTAAAACCGTATTTCTTTCCAATCTCCGAAACCTTCTTCAGGTGATCGATCAGGATCTGTGACCGATCACTGTCCCCATGCAGGTCATAGTATTTTCCACGGCCGATCATGTGCGCTTCATCCATGCCGATATTGATGGTACGGCTGGTAAAGCACTTGGCAATGCTCGCAAACATCCGGTCAATCAGCTCATAAACCTTCTCATCCCCTGCCAGCAGAATATCATTGGCATCCACGTGTGGCGCATAGGCCGGCCAACGCACGATGGCATTCAGGTGTGCCAGCGTCTGGATACAAGGAATCAGCTCCATCCCCTTAGATAATGCATAGGCATCCACCGCCTTCAGTTCCTCCTGGCTAAAACGTCCCCTCATATAGCCGAAGTATGGATTATCATCCACCTCATAGGTATCCTCCGTATACAGAAGAAGGGTGTTATAACCCATATCGGCAGTGATGTCGATCCATTTTTTCAGGCTTTCCACGTTCGGAACAGCATTTCTGGAACAATCCAGCATTGTACCAAATCTTCGAAAACAAGTTTTACTCTTCATAAGTATACGCCTCCATTCTACACCCATTCCCGGGTAAAAATCTTCGTTTTGTCAAACAAATACCGCGTCAGCTCTGCGATATCCATAACACATTCTGTCTCTTCTGCCGAAATATCAGCAATCGTTCCGCCTGCGCGGTCAAGCACAATCTTATATACTCCTGCATTTTCCGGAAGAATGCGATCCAGGACTTGAACCTTCAGCACACAGGACTCCCGGCTGCGAAGCATGGGAACCAGTGCTCTTAAGTCCAGAATACGGAACATGAACTCCATTTTGGAAATCGAAAACGGCGGCTGCCATTCACGGATCCGCATAAACAGTTCCCGGCGGTATTCCGCTTCCACGAGAAGCTCCTGAAGCTCTGCCCGCTCCTCATCTCTTCCATATGAAAATATCCCGTATATCTGCGCATTCTCGCCAACGAGCAGCACAAGCCCGCCATCCTGACAGGCCATCTCAGCCATCATTCTTCGATAATACGCCTCGGTGTGCTCCGGGAAAATATCATATTCCCGCTCCAGCAATGCATTGGCGAAACGCACCATGGCAGGAATATCCGAAGTCTCGGCTCTCCGCAGACGATAATCTCTGCAAGTGAATGCAAGTCTTTCTCTCACACACTCTGCGTCATAGTCCCCATAATCCTCGCTGTCAACAAACGCGAAGCCGCTGGAACGGTACACAGCCGGATTGGCAGGGATCAGAAACGTAAATGGCTGGTGTTCCCTCGCCATATCCCTTAAGGCATGCTCCATCACAGCTGTCATCTTCCCCTGCCTGCGCGCCGATACGTCTGTAGCTACTGCCACCACATAATTCACCAGTGCAGCCTGCCCGAAGATCCGAAAAACATACGGATTCAGATGGATCATAACCTCCGGCTTTCCCGCGTTCTCCATCACCAGAATGCGATTGTCCGCTGTCTTATACGTATAATAGTAGTCCACAAACCTTTCGGTATCCTCCGGAAAATTCGCCTCATACATAGCCCTTGTCCGGCTTTTTTCCTCCTTAGGCAGATACCTTATCGTCACTGTCTCTGACATCCCTTACACCCTGCGCAGTCCCGCCCTGCACTGTCCGACATCATACTGTCCGACACAGAGAAGCTTCCTTCATACAGACCGCTCAGAGAGCAGATCGCCTGACTGGAGATTCCCTGCTCCGTGCCGGTGAAGCCCAACCCCTCCTCGGTAGTCGCCTTGACATTTACCTGTCTCTTATCCAGCTTAAGAACCGCAGCGATATTCTGCTCCATCTCATCGATGTAAGGCCGCAGCTTCGGCCTCTGCGCGATGATGGTAGCATCGATATTCTCGATCACATAGCCTTCCTGCTGAATCAGGCCTCCCACATGCTCCAGAAGCTTCATGCTGGATATCCCCTTGTACTGCGGATCCGTATCCGGGAAATGCTTCCCGATATCGCCAAGCGCTGCAGCGCCAAGAAGCGCGTCCATGACAGCATGCACCAGCACATCCGCATCGGAGTGTCCCAAAAGTCCCATGGTATGAGGAATGTCAACACCACCAAGAATCAGCTTCCGGCCCTCCACTAATCTATGAACATCATATCCCATTCCTACCCGCATATCCGCTCCTTTCCCGGAAGAAAATGGGGTTGTTCACCCCCCTACTTTCCTTCGTATGTAATGATGCTGTCTACATTGTATCCGGCAAGACGTTCTCTGCCCTTCAAGCCCGCAAGCTCCATGACGAAGCAGATCTTGACTACCACGCCGCCCAGCTGCTCTATCATGCCTGCAATCGCCTCAATGGTTCCGCCTGTGGCGATCAGATCATCAATGATGACCACCTTCTGGCCCGGCTTAATGGCGTCCTTGTGCATCTCCACCACAGCTTTGCCGTACTCCAGCTCATATTCCGCCGAAATGGTCTCACATGGGAGCTTGCCCTTCTTGCGCACCGGAACAAAGCTCTTGTGCGCTGCGTATGCCACCGGAACACCAAAGATAAATCCGCGGGACTCCGGTCCCACGATCACATCATAGTCCACATCCTTTACCATATCCAACAGGCCGTCCACCGCCATTGCCAGTCCATCTGCATCCTGCAGAATGCTGGTCACATCGCGGAAGATAATGCCCGGCTCCGGAAAATCCGGGATACTTCTCACATAATCCTCTAATTTCTTCATGATTACCCTCCAGATTCAGAAGTTTCAATGTCATCCGCCCGGGGCGGATCTATGTCCACGGAATATTATAGACATTTTTGCCGGATTCGTCAACTAAAATACGGCGCCCTTTTTCCAAAAACTACCTATAATTACCGGTCGAAAAGTACATTCCGGTACTTCGCAAGCCCCCGCAGCAGAACACTGCCCATGACCACGCAGGTGATTGCCTCCCCGATTCCGACTGTCAGTGCATTAAAGGGAAGGGACCAGTCGATGCCATGATACTCTGTGACAAAGCCATAGCCGTAGCGCAGTACGAAGGGAACGATCACCATATTGGCGACCACCGGCGGCAGCGTACATGCGAATTTATGCTTTCGCAAAAGATACGTTCCCACCGCTCCGATCAGCGTCGCAAGGCTTCCGAACAGCACATCCACCACGATCCCGCCGGTCATAAGGTTCGCCAAAAGACACCCCAGCCAGAGCCCCGGAATAGCCGCAGTGGTAAATACCGGTAAAATGCATAACGCTTCGGAAATCCGCACCTGAATCGTGCCTGACGCCAGCCCCATGGCTGCGCTTACGTAGGTGAGTGCCACATAAATGGCAGCGATCATGGCTGCCTGCACCAGAAATAATACTTTCCTGCTTCTCATTTTCAATTCTCCTTTAGTTTTGTTTTACGAGTGGAAGGTCTCGAACACTCGGATTGGTTCGCGGCAAATGCCTTGTTATAGGCTTTGCAACGGCTCACAGTATAACACATTGAAATGAGAAAGGCAAGTTCAATCCAAAAAAGTCCAACTTCGGTAAAAGGGGAAACTCTTTAAGTGTTGTCTTTCTGTTATTTAGCAATCTCTTGACATTCGTCACTTATATATATACAATAACAAATAGAACAAGATGACAAGAATGGAACTATTCCCATAACATAACCATAGTGCATATAGCACAGAAAGGACGTGAATTTATGGCGTTACCATTGCAAACACCTTACTCTCTGGATTACATCTACTCTCTGCCAGACGGCGAACGCGCGGAACTGATTGACGGCCAGATTTATGACATGGCGCCCCCAAACCGAATGCATCAGGAGATCAGCTTCACCCTCTCCAGGAAGATTGCAGATTATATTGATTCCAATGGTGGCTCCTGCAAGGTCTATCCTGCCCCATTTGCCGTATTCCTGAATGATGATAATATGAATTACGTTGAGCCGGATATCAGTGTTATTTGCGACAAGAACAAGCTTTCAGATAAGGGCTGCCACGGTGCACCGGATTGGATAATTGAGATTGTTTCTCCTGCCACGCGCACAAGAGACTACGGGATCAAGCTTTTCAAATATCGTTCCGTCGGTGTCCGTGAATACTGGATTGTTGACCCGGCCAATAAGCGGGTCTGTGTGTACAATTTCGGCAATGATGAAATGAATGAATACACCTTTTCTGATACCGTAAAAGCCGGCATTTATTCAGACCTTGCAATCAACTTCGCCGAATTAAATATCTGATCCACCGCCCCCGGGTGCTGCCTGGGGGCTTCTTATTCTCCCTGCCTTGTAAAAAATCCCCGGGCTGCTGCCCAGGGATTCATAGGGATTCCTATTAGAATTTTCCGCCTCCGCCGCCATGCGTCGTACCGGAAGACGAAGTGTGTGTACTGCTGCCGGAAGAGGAATCGTTGTCCTTCGGCTTCTCTGTCCGGGTAACGGTGTGGTAGAGGAACATATCCCGGCTCTCGGTGATATTCAGACTCCCCTTCTTCACATAGCTGTTTGCAGCCGCCTGACTGCGCACTGTCTTCAGCTTACTCTTCATGCTGCCCACAACGATCAGTGCAAGGAGCACGCCGATACCAATGGAAACGAGAATCCAGATCTTCGACAGCGGCTCACGGGGCAGTGTACCGCTATCATAGGGTACACCGGTCTTGGCCTGGTTGATAAAATCATCACACAGGTCAGCGTAGGTGTCAAATGCGGCAGCATAATTGCCGTCCGACAGATCAGGCTTCATCTTATCCCCGATGTATTGAATACCGGCATCGGTGAATATATCGATCCCATACCCGCAGGTTGAGATCCACCAGTCACGATCCTCCATGCTGATAAGCAGCAGGACACCGTCCCTGTCTTCTCCGTAGCCATAATTACACTGATCATAGACCTCGTCAGCATAATCTCTGACCGCACGGCCTTCCAGATCATTCGTCGTGATAACAATCACATCAACATCCTGACGCAGACTGATCTCATCCAGCTTGGCGAGAAGCTCCGCCTCTTCGCTGTCGGACAAAAGGTCTGCCATATCCATCACGCGCTCATATTCACTGGCAAAGCCATTCGTTCCTGCCGCAGACGCCGGCACTGCCATACCAAGGCAGAGGGCGAGTACGAACAGAATGGTTGTCATTTTCTTCTTCATCATCTCGTCCCTCCCTTACAGTATTCCCATGACATGCAGCTGAGCACCACGGACAGTCCAAGTGTCCATTTGCGCGCTGCCGCCTTATCCACAGGCAGGTCACCCACGAACTTGCCGGTCTGTCCGTTCATGGCAAAGGTGTACTTACCGCCATTCCACGTGGTGTTCAAAAGCCACACCGGATACAGCGCGTACTTTGCCTTACCACCGTGAAGCTGTATGTTACTGCTCTCCGGCACAACCGAGGCATAGCCCTGCACCGTCGAAGCAAATGCCGCCTCGGTAGAATGCTTGACACGTGTATTGGCACGCTCAATGCTTTCCTCGGCAGTTACATCGTATTTATCCGCCAGATATCCAGCCAGATATGCCGTCTGAAAATCCACCGCATCGGAAAAATCGTAAGGTTCGATGGACTCCATCAGATCGTCCGCCATCTTGGACGAACCATCTACCGGAACATGCTCAAAGCCGATGCTGCCACCGCGATGCACAAGGAAGTGGCTGGTCTCGGTGTAATCGTAGTTGCTGTCGCTCCACGTCCGTATCTTTGTCGCGCGATAGCGTACCTGTGCGTCCGCATCTGTGTCGAACAGCCAGAACGGCACATACACACCCTTGATCTCGTCAATGTGATTCTGATCCTTAAACACCTTCGGCAGCAGCCGCTTGCCGGATAAGTGTCTCATAAGTCCTGCCTTTGCCGCCTTCTTGTCCAGTTTGAACGGAATCACGATATCCGGCTTCAACGCACCTGAGAATTGTCCCATCATCACTACGGGATTACCGCAGAACGGGCAGGATGTCGCTGCCATATTCTCATCGCCCACAATCTCACCACCGCAGGATTTGCAGACATAAGAACGCAGCCCATCGGCTTCACCTTCCTGCCACTCGCTTCCCGCTGACGTCTCCCATTCCATGCTGTCGGCCTGCTCGCCCTGCAGCTCGGCATCATAACCCGCAAGCGCTTCCATCTCAAACTCAGTGTCACAGAACGGACACTTCATCTTCTGAAGGGAGCTGTCGAAGGCTATCGCACCGCCACAGCAGGGACATTTGTATTCCTGCAACGTTTGCATAAATTCTCCTCCGCTTTATTACTTTATATCATTATCATCAAAGATATCACCGCACTCCGGGCAGAATTTCGGGGGATGCGTGGGATCTTCCGGCTCCCAGCCACATTTATCGCAGCGATAGAGGGGAGCGCCCTCCGGCTTCTTCGCACCACAGTTCTGACAGAACCTGCCCTTATTGACCGTACCGCAGGAACAGGTCCAGCCATCGGCTTCGACAGGCTTCGGTGAACCGCACTCCGGACAGAACTTACCGGTTGCAGTTGCTCCGCAGGAGCACTTCCATGCACCGGCCACAGGCTGTGGTTCCGGCTTCTTCGCGCCGCATTCCGGACAGAACTTACCGGTTACGGTTGCTCCGCAGGAGCATTTCCATGCATCAGCTGCCGGAGCTGCCTGCTGTTGCTGTGTCTGCTGTTGCTGTGCCTGTTGCTGCTGACCCATGGAGTACAGATTCTGTGCATTCATACCGCCGCCTGCATTCATCGCCATGCCCATACCCATAAATCCGGTCATTGCACCGGCGGAATTCCCGGCAGCCGTCTTCATGGCGTCTGCCTGTGCACCCACAAGGGTTGCCGCCGCCATGGTGGGATCACGCATGATCGCTGTACGCTGTGCCTGCTTGATCATCTCCGCATCTTCTTCCGGCAGAGTGACTGAACCAAGCGCAATGCTGACAACCTTCAGACCGCGCAGTGCCCCCCACTTCTCGGAGAGTGCTGTATTCATGGCCTCTTCAAGCTCTGTATTGTGGGTGACAATCTGATTGGGACGCATCTCCAAATCGGACAGTCTGCCGAATGCCGGCTGCAGAGCGCTGATGAATTCCGTCTTAAGCTGGCTGTCCAGCTCGTCACGGGTATAATCCTGCTCTACATTGCCGCACACATTGGTGTAGAACAGCAACGGATCGGCAATCTTATAGGAATATACGCCGGAGCATCGTACCGATACATCCACATCCAGTCCGATCTTGGAATCCACCACACGGAAGGGAATCGGATTCGGTGTTCCGAACTTGTTGTCGATCAATTCCTTCATATTAAAATAGTAAACACGCTGATCCTTACCGGTGTCACCACCATAGGTAAAACGCTTGCCGATGGTTCGGAAGGTCTCCCGGATGCTGTCTCCGAGATTACCGGAGAAGATCGACGGCTCAGTAGAACTGTCGTATGTAAACTCGCCTGGCTCAGCACAGACTTCCACGATCTTGCCCTGCTCAACAATGATCATACACTGACCGTCAGCCACAGCGATTCCCGATCCGTTTGTGATAATGTTATCACTCCCCTTTGTGTTGGAAGAACGGCCGCTGACACGCTTCTGTCCCTTGGTAACGAGCACCTCCTTCGGCATGGATTCACAATAGAAAAACTCTTTCCACTGATCGGCAAGGGTGCCGCCCAGTGCGCCTATCCCGGCTTTAATAAGTCCCATAAGAATGACTCCTTTCAAAAAAATTTGTTTTTCCGGCGTGATGCCGGTTGATTACGCATTCTTGTATAAAATACCTGCTAAAATATTTTAACATACGACATCCGAAAAGTACAGTATATTTTTGAATTCTGACCGTTTGGACATCACACCTCACCCTTCAACCGCTCACTATTTGCAAACACCCAAATGAAGCACAACCTGACTGTCAACCAGCCTTTTCTGTAGCTGCGACACATCTAATTGACTGAAATCGTTCGTCATTGCCGCTGCCAGTGCGGCTGATATTCCTGCGAATCCGCCGCCGCATACCAGAACATCACACTTGTATGCTATTTCCGTTTCTATTCTCTCTGTTATTCTCATATTGTCCTCCGTAAATTAAAAATTTTAACATTCTTTTAAAATTTCTTCTTAACATTCGCAAATTTCGCTGCGTTTATTTTGCCATCTGATTTTCCCATTTGTTATGATGGGATAACGAATCAGTTGCGCCAAATCAAGATTTTCCTGATACATATCTACGGCTGTTATCTGGTGATTATCATATGTTGTGTAATAATAGATGCCCTTGGCGGTGTTGCAGCATGAAGTATAAATGGTAATCTCGTACTTGCCTTCCGTTACCTCGCAACACCCACGCTGCTGATCAACAGAACCTAAGATATGGAAGAACTGGCTCACACTCTCATTTTCATCATCGCCGGATATGGAATTTAACTTTGTGAAAGCAACCTTTACAAACCTTGACTGGCTTGAAAGATCTCCGGGTATTCCCATTCCGCCCATTCCTCTGCTGTACGCTTCAAGTTTTAATACTCCGGCGAATGTACTTTCAGGCTGTTTTCTGGATACTCCGGCATAATTATTAAGTGCAAACATCTGACTTGGAAATGGTGGATTATTGGTAAGTACACCCACCGGATTATCATATACATGTAGTCCATCTTTCATAGGTTCTACAACAATGCAATCATCTTTGTCCGCAATCATCCAGTGAAGCTGTGCGGGTGGAAGCTGCTCACTAAAAGGTGTGCCCGTAAGCCGCATCCCTGACAGCTTTGTTCTCGCTTCCGATACCGAAGCGCATTGCGTGAGAATCCATGGAATGAACTCAAACTGTGCCACCTGAACAGCATCCGTTTCACCTTCCGGTAATACCTCCTCATATACCGCATTGCCAACAAAATTGAGTCCTGCCATTCCAACTCCTTTTTCATTGACCGCATCATAATAAAGCGGATAGCCTCCTGCGACAAATGCCATTCCAATCAATGCATAATGTGTTTTCAATTTTCCGGCATACCGAAAATCGAACACATAATTCCTTGGTGTTATGGTTATCTCTTCCCCATAAGAAAACTCATAATCCAGAGTTCTGCCCATATAAAAGTCTTTTGTTTTGTAAGTTGCTGCTGTACACATAGCTTTGTACCTCTTTCTTATAATACCCCTGCTATTTTTTATGCAATCAAAATTAGGACAATTATACCATACATTATTCGCATCTACAATTTGCATATGCAAATATCACACGTTTTTTCAAGTGATTTGTTTGACATTCAATATTTTCCTATAAAAAACCCGGAGAATTTTCATTCTCCGGGGTTTTCTTCGTAGCGGAAGAGGGATTTGAACCCACGACACCACGGGTATGAACCGTGTGCTCTCGCCAACTGAGCTATTCCGCCATCCTATATTCATCGGTTTTCGCTGACCGACTTCTATAGTATACTAGCACAGTAAGCAAAAGTCAAGGTTTTTTTTCATTTCTGTTGACAGGCTTTTCCAACTTTTTTCAAATATTTTCCGACATCTTCTATTTAAAGTACGCTACGCCACTTTCAAACAAGCGAAGATCCTGCTCTCCGTAGATATTGACGGCGACGCTCCTGCCCCGGCGCTCTGCATGCGCCATCTTGCCCAGGATACGACCATCCGGGCTGGTGATCCCTTCGATGGCTGCGTAGGAGCCGTTGACGTTCCACTCCTCGTCCATGGTAGGATCGCCCGCCTCATTGACATACTGGGTTGCCACCTGGCCGTTGGCAAAGAGACGATCCAGCCATTCCTTAGGTGCCACAAAGCGTCCCTCCCCGTGAGAAGCCGGACTTGTGTAGACCTTGCCAAGCTCCGCCTGGGCCAGCCAGGGAGATTTGTTGGAAACCACCTTGGTGTAGACCATCTTGGAGATGTGGCGTCCGATGGTATTGTAAGTCAGCGTAGGTGAATCCGCTGTCTGCTGGGTGATCTCGCCGTAGGGGACAAGTCCCAGCTTGATTAATGCCTGGAAGCCGTTGCAGATACCCAGCATCAGGCCATCCCGCTCTGTCAGCAAACGATTCACCGCCTCTCCCATCTTCGCATTGCGGAAAGCCGTAGCGAAGAACTTGGCGCTTCCCTCCGGCTCATCGCCTGCGGAGAATCCGCCGGGGAACATGATGATCTGGGACTGATCGATTGCCCTTACGAATTCGTCCACAGAATCCCGTATCCCGGCAGCATCAAGATTGCGAAACACCTTCACAATGGTATCCGCTCCGGCACGTTCAAAGGCTCTTGCACTGTCATATTCGCAGTTGGTCCCAGGGAATACCGGAATAAATACGGTCGGCTTTGCCACTCTATTTTTGCACACATAAATATCTTTTGTATCGTAAAGTCTGGTATCTACCCGTTCTGTATCTGCAGTCGCATGGGTCGGGAACACCTTCTCCAGCGGCTTCGTCCAGGTGTCCAGAGCTTCGTCGACAGAGATCTCCATTGCCCCGTAGACAAGTTTTCCATCGCCGGTTATTTCGCCGATGACTTGATATCCAGTCGCCACTGCATGCCCATTCTCCGCTGTATCCGCATGTTTTCCAGCCGCAAGTCCTCTCGCCACTTCCTCCAGCAGCGCCACCTTGTCTGCCGCCATCTCGGCCACCAGATCGCCGAAGCCCGGTGCAAACAGCTCATCTGTGCCAACTGCAGCGTCAATGCGAACACCCAGCTTATTACCGAAAGCCATCTTGCAGACTGCGGCTGCAATTCCCTTGCCATCCAGGGCATACGCGGACACAATGGCTCCCTCTCTGATCAATGTATGGATTGTCTCATACAGCTTCATCGCCTGGGCATAATCTGGCAGATCGTAAGCGTCCTTCTGAATCTTAAAGTAGACAAGCTTATTTCCCGGAGTCTTGAATTCCGGCGTAATGACATCCCTTTCCTTTGCCACGTCCACTGCAAAGGATACCAGCGTCGGCGGCACGTCGATGTCATTGAAGGATCCCGACATGGAGTCCTTGCCGCCGATGGACGGAAGGCCGAAGCCGATCTGCGCACGGTATGCGCCCAGCAGTGCAGCCACCGGCTGACTCCAGCGCCTTGGTTCCTCGCTCATCCTGCGAAAATACTCCTGGAATGTGAAGCGGATCTTCCTGTAATCCCCGCCAGCTGCCACAATCCTGGCTACAGATTCCTGCACCGCATACACAGCTCCGTGATAGGGGCTCCAGGAGGACAGATACGGATCAAAGCCGTAGGCCATCATAGTCACAGTATCGCAGCTGCCCTTCTGCACCGGAAGCTTCGCCACCATGCTCTGTGTCTCGGTAAGCTGATATTTTCCGCCGTAAGGCATACAAACGCTTCCTGCGCCGATGGAACTGTCGAACCGCTCCACCAGTCCCTTCTGGGAGCACACATTCAGATCTCCCAGCGTTTTCATGAAGGCCGTCTTCACATCGCCCTTCTTCAAGGCTTCCTCCACGCCTTTTATTTCTTTTTTTGCAAAAAAGTCATCCTCCTGCGCCGGAATCTCCACGGCCACAGCCGTTTCCTGATGGGCACCGTTGGTATCAAGAAACGCTCTGGAGATATTCACAATCTCCTTGCCTCTCCACTCCAACACCAGCCGTGGCTCCTTGGTCACCACCGCGACCTCCACAGCCTCCAGATTCTCCTCTGCCGCATAGGCTAAGAACTTCTCCACATCCTCCGGTGCCACCACCACAGCCATGCGCTCCTGGGACTCGGAGATAGCGATCTCAGTTCCGTCAAGACCTGCATATTTCTTGGGAACCTTATCCAAGCAGACTCTAAGACCGTCTGCCAGCTCACCGATGGCTACGGACACGCCACCCGCGCCAAAATCATTGCACTTTTTGATGATATGCGCCACCTCTTCCCGACGGAACAACCGTTGAAGTTTCCGCTCCGTGGGCGGATTACCCTTCTGAACCTCCGCGCCGCAGGTATCGATGGACTGTGTGGTATGAGCCTTGGAGGAACCGGTTGCTCCGCCGCAGCCATCACGACCGGTACGCCCGCCCAGCAGGATGATGATATCGCCGGGATCGGAGGTCAGCCGCTGTACGGCACGCCGGGGCGCAGCACCCATAACTGCACCGATCTCCATACGCTTTGCCACATAATCGGGATGATAGATTTCCTTCACATAGCCGGTTGCCAGACCGATCTGGTTACCGTAGGAGCTGTAGCCATGAGCCGCCTCCCGTACCAGCTTCTTCTGGGGAAGCTTGCCCGCCAGGGTATCCTTAAGATCAACCGTTGGATCTGCGGCTCCGGTCACACGCATGGCCTGATACACATAAGTACGCCCGGACAGAGGATCCCGGATAGCGCCTCCCAGACAAGTGGCCGCACCACCAAAGGGCTCGATCTCCGTCGGATGGTTATGCGTCTCGTTCTTGAAGTTCACCAGCCATTCCTCGGTCTCGCCGTCCACTTCCACCGGCACTACGATGGAACAGGCATTGATCTCATCCGACTCCTCCTGATCTTGAAGCTTGCCCTCCTTCTTCAGACGCTTCATAGCCATCAACGCCAGATCCATCAGGCAGACAAACTTATCATCGCGTCCCTGATACATTTCCTTATGAGTGGCAAGATAATCCTCGTAGGTCTCCTCCATGGGCTTCCGATAATAACCCTCGCCGAAGGTCACGTCCGTAAGCTCCGTGGAAAAGGTCGTGTGCCGGCAATGATCCGACCAATAGGTATCCAGCACGCGGATCTCCGTCATGGAAGGATTGCGTTTTTCTTCCTTTCGAAAATAATTCTGGATATGCAGGAAATCCTTGAAGGTCATAGCCAGATTCAGGGAATCGTATAATTCCCTCAGTTGGTTTTCAGGCATATCGATAAAATCTTCCTTCCCCGGCATATGTTCAAAGATCATCACGTCTGCCGGCTCCGGGAAGCTCTGTGCCAGCGTCTCTGGCTTCTCCATCCCCGTTTCCCGGGAATCCACCGGATTGATGCAGTGGTTCTTCACCGCGTCAAGCTGCTCCTTTGTGATCTCTCCCTCCAGCACATAGGTGGTTGCCGTACGGATGATAGGCTCCTCATTCTCATTCAGCAACTTCACACACTGCTCTGC
>CAKSAI010000033.1 GCA_934434905.1 uncultured Lachnospiraceae bacterium
GAATCAAACTCTTCCTGCTTCTTGGTCGCCAGCAGGCTTTCCTTCTTCTGGGCAGTGGCTTCCTCGTCATGCTCCTTGTCCAGACGAATGACATAATAATAGGTGTCCGTAGTAATCAGATCGGAGACCTCGCCCTCCTTTAAGGCATCTGCTGCGGCAACCAGCTTCTCGTCCAGCGTATTGTCAGCGCCATAGGACTGTGTGGAAACCGTATAACCCTTTTCCTTGGCTGTCCCTTCAAAGTCTTCCTTGGCTGCTGCGGCAACCTGTGCCATATCGGCAGCAAGCTGCTCCTTCTCCTCATCCGTCAGATCCACGCTGTTCCCGCTGCTATCCGTCTTGCTTTTCGTCGATACTTGGAAATAGCTATAAGTTCTCTGTGCCGCTTCCTCGTCCGTCACCGTCGCGGTGGAGGCATCGTAGACAGCATCCTTTACCTTCTGCTGAATGGTAGACAGGCGAAGCATTTCCTTCACATACTCCTCCGTCGCGCCCATCTGCTTGATCGCCTTCTTGCTGTTATCAGCCATAAACTTCTTCGCTGCTTCCTCGATGGCAGTCATTTCCTCGTCCGTGATCTTCACGTTATAGTCCGCCATGTGTGCTTCCAGAAGATACAGCAGCTCGATATTCTCCGCTACCGCTTCCTTCACGCTCTCTTCCATGGTCTGAGCCGGCTTCGTCACATTGCCGTCATCATCCTTCTCTTCCTCGCTCGCAGTCTGACTCCAATACTCTATCCCATACTCAGACCCATAATAGGCAGCATAGTACGACATAGACGCATCATAATTCATCTGCTGATACCGTGCCATAAAGTTCATAAAACCCAGAGATATCTCTTTTCCGTCCAATGTTGCGCCCACTGCATTTGCATCTATCTTTCCACAGCCGGTCAGGGCAACGGAAAGGGCCATAGCTCCTGCCAGCATGCAGGCGGTTAATCTTTTCACTTTCATAAATGCCTCCTAAGGAATATCTTTAAGCGACCTCATACGGGTACCGCTGCGATTTGCTTCGCAAATTGCACCGTAGCGAATAGTTTCGCTTCGCTCAACTATTCTTCATTATAATTCTTTTTTTCCATATTCGCAAGCAGTTTAACACATTTTTCACAGAAAAGATGGCAACAGACGGTTCACAGCCGTAGCTGCTCCGCCTTTTCCAGCACCGTTTTTACCACCTCCAGCACATGGCTGCTCCTGGTCTTGGAGTTGTGGTTCATCAAAAATGTGAAATACGGTGCCTTTGTATCCATGGTAAAGGTCAGCGCGCCGAAGAACTGCTCCACGAAGGAAGGGATCCTGGCCGCGTCGATCCCGGCCCGCTCATAGAGCACAAACCGGACGGAATCGCCCTTCTGCACCACGTCCGTGAAGTACACGTGGTGAGCCATTGCCTTCAGCCGAGCCACCGTCAGCAGATTCTGCACGGATTTCGGAGGTTCGCCAAAGCGGTCGATAAGCTCCTCCAGCATCTCCTCGCTCTCCTCCTCATTCTCGATTCCTGCGATGCGCTTGTAGATATCCAGCTTCTGGGACTCGTTGGGAATATATTGGGGCGGGATAAACGCATCAAGATCGATATCAATGGTGGTCTCAAACTGCTCCGGCATTTTCTCGCCCTTCAAGGACTTCACCGCCTCGTTGAGCATCTTACAGTAGAGGTCATAGCCCACTGCCTCCATGTGGCCGTGCTGCTGGGCGCCCAGGAGATTCCCGGCCCCCCGGATCTCCAGATCCCGCATGGCGATCTTAAATCCGCTTCCCAGCTCTGTAAACTCCCGGATGGCAGCCAGCCGCTTCTCTGCCACCTCCTTGATCAGCTTGCCTCTCCGATACATGAGAAAAGCATAGGCAGTCCGGTTGGAACGCCCCACCCGGCCGCGCAACTGATAGAGCTGGGACAAGCCCATGTTATCGGCATCATGAATGATCATCGTGTTGACATTGGAGATATCAAGTCCTGTCTCGATGATGGTAGTGGACACCAGAACGTCAATATCCCCATTGATGAAATCATACATGATCCGTTCCAGTTCATGCTCCTTCATCTGTCCATGAGCATAGGCCACGTTGGCCTCCGGGACCAATGCCGCAACCTTGGCAGTCATATCCTCGATCTGGTTCACACGGTTGAACACGTAATACACCTGTCCTTCCCGTGCAAGCTCCCGGTGAATAGCCTCCCGGACGATCTCTTCGTTGTACTCCATCACATAGGTCTGGATGGGTACCCGATCCTGGGGCGGTTCCTCCAGCACGCTCATATCACGGATGCCAATGAGGCTCATGTGTAGCGTTCTGGGTATGGGCGTTGCCGTCAGAGTCAGCACATCCACACTGCTCTTCATCTGCTTGATCTTCTCCTTATGAGCAACGCCGAAGCGCTGTTCCTCATCGATGATCAGAAGCCCCAGATCCTTGAAAGCAACATCCTTAGACAATACGCGATGGGTACCGATGATAATATCCACAAGCCCTCGTTTCAGGTCTTCCACCGTCTTCTTCATCTGGGTCGGTGTGCAGAACCGACACATCAGATCCACCCGCACCGGGAAATCCTTCATCCGCTGGGCGAAGGTATTATAGTGCTGCTGTGCCAGAATAGTGGTGGGTACCAGATACACCACCTGCTTGCCTTCCTGCACAGCCTTAAAGGCAGCCCGGATAGCCACCTCCGTCTTGCCATAGCCCACATCCCCGCAGATCAGACGATCCATGATCTTGCGGCTCTCCATATCCCGCTTGGTAGCTTCAATGGCAAGTGTCTGATCCTCCGTCTCCTCAAATGGAAACATTTCCTCGAATTCCCGCTGCCATACCGTATCCGGGCCGTACACGAAGCCCTCCTTGCTCTGGCGGGCGGCGTATAATTCCACAAGCTCCCTGGCAATCTCCTTAACGGCTCCCCGCACCTTGGTCTTGGTTTTATTCCACTCCTGCCCGCCCAGCCGATTCAGCTTGGGCTTCTTCGCATCGGATCCGGCATACTTCTGGATCATGTCCAACTGGGTAGCCAGAATATAGAGGTTTCCTCCCTTATCGTACTCAATCTTGATGTAATCCTTAACGGTTTTATCGACCTCTACCTTCTCAATCCCCCGGTAAATGCCGAGCCCGTGATTCTCGTGGACAACATAATCGCCGATATTCAGTTCCGTGAAGCTCTGGATGCGCTCCCCCTCATAGATTCTTCGTTTTTTCTTCTTTTTCTTCTCCGCGCCGAAAATATCACTCTCGGAGATAACTACGAAGTTCAACTGCGGATACTCAAAGCCCTTCTTCAGCTTGCCGTAAGCCACCATGATCTCACCGGGCTTTACGGGATGATCGTAATCCTCCGTATAGAAACTATTCAGGCCCTCCTCTAAGAGATCCTGGGCCAGCCGATTTGCACGGGTTCTGGAGCCGGACAGCAGGATCACCTGATACTTGTTCTTCTTATATTGCTTCAAGTCCTTGATAAGAAGCTCGAAGCTGCTGTTGTAGGGATTCACCGTCCGGGAGCCGATGTGGAACCGCGCGGTTATCTCCAGTTCCGGGAGCTTCTGATCCAGGGTGGAAAGCGCCACACATTTTCTGCGTGTAAGAGCCGCCACCACTTTCTCTCCGGTAGCCACTGCATCGATCTGACCGGGCAGCACATATCCTTTTTCCAGACGATGCTTCATACTCTCGGAGAATTCCTCCTGCGTGACACGTCCTTTTTCCAGGCAGCGGGCAGGTTCATCCAGAAATACGAGCGTCTTGTCCCGGTCAAAATAGTCCAGAAGTGAGACGGTCTTGTCGAAAAAGTAGGTTACATAGCTGTCCACATTGACCGTACCCTGCAGTGTACAAAGCTCCTCGTCAAGCTCCTCCACCGTCTGCTTCAATCGGTAGGCCTCCTCGGTCTTCATTTCCTTTCTAAGCGCCTCACAGACACGGTCGCTCTCTGCCTTTATCTTCGCAAGACCGTCTCTTATCCTGTCGTCCGTAAGGATCGCCTCACTGGCCGGATAGATCTGCACCTCAGTGAGATTCTCCAGGGAACGCTGACTCTCTGCGTCAAAGCTGCGGATCGAATCGATCTCATCGCCCCACAGCTCGATCCGGTAAGGATTCTCCTCCGTCAGCGGAAAGATATCCAGGATCCCGCCCCGCACGGCAAACTGGCCGCTTGCTTCCACCTGGTAATTCCGCTCATAGCCCATCTGAACCAGGCGGCGTGATGTCTGCGTGAGGTTCAGGCTGTCCCCGACACGGTACTCACAGATTCCCTTTTTCACAATCTCCAGAGGAACCAAACGATCCATAAGCGCATCGAAGGTGGTGATGACCATGGGAGATTTTTCCGTCAGCAGCGCCTTGATAGCCATCATCCGCTGACCGGTCAGAAGATTCCCCTGGATGTCGGACTGGTAGAACAGGATATCCCTGGCCGGATAGTACACCGCATTTTTATCAAAAAAACGGCATTCCTCATACAATTCCCTGGCTTTTTGTTCACTGAAAGTAACAACGATCCTGCCTGCAGAACCGTTGTTTAATGTATGGACCAGATGTGGTTTTTGCGGGTCGATGCATCCTGACACCTGCAGGACGCCGCTTCCTTTTTTTAAAGCTGCCGTAAGATCCTCGAACTCCTTCAAGGACATCAACGGCTGTGTGAATGCCTTCATTGTTTCTCCCCTAATTATACTTATTCATAGCTGCGTCCGCCTGCCCCCGGATCATCAGCTCCGCCGCGTCTGCCGCATCTGTCATGGCGTCCGCAACGGCAGCCCGTTCTTCCCTGGAAAAACGGCTCAGCACGTAATCTGCAAGATCCCAGTCCTGGGGCTTCTCTCCAACGCCCACCCGGATCCGCATGAACTCCTGGGTTCCGGTGCAGGCAATGATATTCTTGATCCCGTTATGACCTCCCGCACTGCCTTTCTTGCGGATCCGAAGCTTCCCCGGTGCCAGATTGATGTCGTCATAGATGACGATCAGTTGGCTGGCCGGATCCAGCTTGTAGAAGTTCAGGATAGCGGCAATGCTCTCCCCGCTTAAGTTCATGAAGGTCTGTGGCTTTACCAGCAGTACCTTCTCCCCGCCGATGACTCCGGTGCCGCACAGGGCGCGGTGCTTCTTCTCCGTTACCTTTATATTATATTTTTCCGCCATCACATCAATGACATCAAAGCCTACATTGTGCCTGGTGTGCTCGTATTTTGCCGTGGGGTTGCCAAGGCCTGCGATGATATACATAGGGGGTATCTCCTCTTGCTTCCTCTATTAAAATAAAACAACTACGAATGAGACAGCCCGCAGGTTCTCCCCGGCAAAGGCTGTCTCACTCTTGCAATCCTTTTAACGTCCTACGCTTCCCCTTCCACCGTCTCACGATAACGGTCCAGGATCATCTGCTGCAGCCGTTCTCTGGTGTCAGAGTTGAGGGGATGTGCGATATCGCGGTATTCCCCATCCGCAGACTTCCGGCTCGGCATTGCGATAAACAGTCCCTTCTCTCCCTCGATCACCTTGATATCATGAACTACAAACTCATCATCGATGGTAATTGAGGCAACCGCCTTCATCTTTCCTTCCTTCTCAACCTTCCTCACACGTATATCCGTAATCCTCATCCTGTGTTCCCCTTTCTACTTTTTGATCTTTATATTACAGTAGGTATCTCTCATTCTGTTCGTACACGATCTTGATGCTGTCCCCGCCATTAAAATACATATTTGCCCGAAGCGTGTCACGGCTTTCCACAATGCAGTTCTCAATGTGCGTATTGTCCCCGATATGCACGTCGTTGAGAATAATGGAATTCTTGATGACACAGTTCTTGCCTACAAACACCTTTTTGAACAGGATGGAGTTCTCCACCTTGCCGTTGATGATACAGCCGCTGGCGATCAGACAATTACGCACGTCGGATCCCACGTTGTATTTCGCAGGCGGCAGATCAGAGGCCTTGGAGTATATCTGCGGGTCGCTACGGAAGTAGCTGCGCACCTCCGGCTTCAGGAAATCCATGTTTGTCTTGTAGTAAGATTCCACGGTGGCGATATTGCTCCAATAGGTGTCTATCTTATAGCCATAGATCCGCTTCAGATTCTTGTAGCGGATCAGGATATCTGTCACGAAATCGTGCCGTCCCTCCATGGCGCAGCGCTCCAGCATCTCGATAAGCTGCCGTCTGCGGATCACGTAAATCCCGGTGGAGATGGTATTGGACTGTGCCACCATGGGCTTCTCCTCGAACTCCACGATCCTGGAATCCTCATTCATCCGCACCACGCCGAAGCGGCTGACATCCTCGCTGGCCGGCATATCCTTACACACCACGGTAACGTCCGCTTTCTTCTCAATATGATAATCCAGCACCTTGTTGTAATCCATCTTGTAGACGCAGTCTCCGCCCACGATGATCACATAGGGTTCATGGCTCCTGCGCAGGAAATCAAGGTTCTGATACATGGCATCCGCCGTTCCCCGGTACCACCAGCTATTCTCCGCAGTCACCGTGGGGGTAAACACATACAAGCCTCCCTGCTTCCGTCCAAAATCCCACCATTTGGAGGAGCTTAAATGCTCATTCAGGCTTCTGGCATTGTACTGGGTCAACACCGCCACCTTCTGTATGTGGGAGTTGCTCATATTGCTCAGCGCGAAATCAATGCAGCGGAAGCTTCCCGCCACAGGCATGGCCGCGATTGCCCGCTTACTGGACAGTTCCCTCATCCGGTTGCTGTTTCCGCCTGCTAAAACGATACCTATTGCCTTCATAGCACATCACCTGCCTTAATCAAATATTCTCCGCTCTCAAGAATGCCGCCCGGATAATCTGCCGGAACGGTCTCCCCGGAAATGGCAGTGTTCTTGCCAATCTTCACCCCGGCAGGAATCACGGAATTCTCTCCTATCGTTACGAGCCCGAAGGAATATATGCTGGCGTTCAGCTTGTTGGGTGCCTCCTCGCCAATTCCAAGCTGGCAGTCATCCTGTATTCTGCAGCCCTCCGCTATGATGGATTTGTCGATGGTTACATGATCGCCGATCACCGTATCCTTCATGATAATGGAATCCCGAACCACCGTTCCCTTGCCGATGGTTACCCCTGCGCCGATCACCGAGCCGTGAACCTCTCCGTAGATCTCACTGCCCTCACCGATGATGCTTCTGTCTATGACCGAATCCGCGGAAATATATTGCGGGCTGATAATGTCACTGTTGGTATAGATCCGCCAGAACTCTTCATACAGGTTAAATTCCGGGATCAGGTCGATCAGCTCCATATTGGCCTCCCAATAAGACCCCAGTGTTCCTACATCCTTCCAATACCCGTTAAACTCATAGGAAAATACCCGTTCGCCCTTTCCATGGCAGTACGGAATGATATGCTTTCCGAAATCACATCCGCGCTGCTCCGACATAGCGATCAGAGCCTCCTTCAGCACCTTCCAGCTAAAAATGTAGATACCCATGGATGCCAGATTGCTGCGAGGATGTTCCGGCTTCTCCTCAAACTCTGTGATCCTTCCCTCGTCGTCGGTGATCACAATGCCGAAACGGCTGGCCTCCTCCACAGGAACCGGCATAGACGCGATCGTCACGTCCGCATTCTTTTCCTTGTGATAGTCCAGCATGAGTTCATAATCCATCTTGTAGATATGATCGCCGGAAAGGATCAGCACATACTCCGGGTGGTAGCTCTCCATATAGTTTAAATTCTGGTAAATGGCATTCGCTGTACCCGTGTACCACTCGCTGCTGTCGCTCCTCTCATAGGGCGGCAGTACTGTAACTCCACCGTTATTCCTGTCAAGATCCCAGGGTATTCCGATTCCGATATGCGTGTTCAGCCGAAGCGGCTGGTACTGGGTCAAAACACCCACTGTATCAATACCGGAATTGATGCAGTTGCTCAAAGGGAAATCTATGATACGGTATTTCCCACCAAAAGCCACCGCGGGCTTTGCAACAGTTGAGGTCAGTACTCCCAGCCGGCTTCCCTGTCCGCCTGCTAAGAGCATGGCTATCATTTCTTTTCGAATCAAGTCAGTCACCTCTCGTCCTTTATAATGCTTTTAGTATATCACAATTTTTTGAAATAGTACACATTTTTCATAAATGCATTTCGCTTTCTATGGTTGACTATCCACTGTGGTTGGTATAAAATGAGGGCAAAACACAGAATGGACGGTAAAGACATGTATATTATAAATTTTAATCAGCCAATTCACATTCATTTTATCGGCATCGGCGGTATCAGCATGAGCGGCCTGGCCGAAATATTACTGGAGGAAGGATTTACCATCTCAGGCTCCGATGCCAGGGAATCCGAGCTCACAGAGAAGCTGTCCCGTATGGGCGCTTCTGTTTACTACGGACAGAGTGCCTCCAATATCAAGGAAGGCGTCCAGTTGGTGGTCTACACCAGCGCCATCCACGCGGATAACCCGGAGCTTCGGGAGGCCGTAAGGCAGCAGCTTCCGACCCTGACCCGTGCGGAGCTGCTGGGACAGATCATGGACAACTACAAGGACTCCATCGGTGTATCCGGGACTCACGGGAAGACCACCACCACCTCCATGATCGCTCAGATCCTCCTGGCCTGCGGCACTGACCCCACCATCTCCGTGGGCGGAATCTTAAAATCCATCGACGGCAATATCCGGGTGGGAAACTCCGAGGTCTTCCTCACAGAAGCCTGCGAATACACCAACAGCTTCCTGCATTTTAATCCACGCTATGCGCTGATATTAAATATAGAAGAAGATCACATGGACTTCTTCAAGGATCTTGACGACATCCGCCACTCCTTTACCGCATTTGCCCACAAGACTCCGGCAAACGGCGGCGTCATCATCAACGGTGCGATTGATAATTATGAGGAGATCACAGCGGGTATCGCCGGACGTACCATCACCTATGGTCTGGATGCTTCTAATGAATATTATGCAGAAGATGTCCGATTTCATGCACAGGGATTTACAAGCTTTACGCTTATGCACCGCGAAGAAAACCTGGGCGTTATCACGCTGCATGTCCCCGGCCTGCACAACGTCTCCAATGCTTTGGCGGCGGCAGCACTGGCTACGGAGCTTGGCATTTCCCCTGACTGCATCGCAAAAGCCCTTGCAGAATTTACCGGGACTGCCCGGCGCTTTGAGGTAAAAGGCACCCTGGGCGGAATCACCATCATCGATGACTATGCACATCATCCTACCGAGATTGCAGCAACTCTAAGTGCCGCCAGGACATATCCCCACGACCGGATTGTATGTGTGTTCCAGCCACACACATACACAAGAACCAAGGCTTTCCTCACAGACTTTGCCAAGGCGCTTTCCGCCGCGGACGTGGTGGTGCTGGCCGATATCTATGCGGCCAGGGAACAGAACACCATCGGCATTTCCTCCCGTGACCTCAAGCGCGAACTGGAGAAGCTGGGTACGGAATGCTATTATTTTCCCTCCTTCGATGAGATTGAAAACTTTTTACTAAAAAAATGTATGCACGGCGATTTGTTGATAACTATGGGCGCCGGAGACATACTGCAAGTAGGAGAACATCTGCTTGGACAATAGTTATCCACATTATCCACATTCCAGCCGGGGATTTTTCCCCAAACGGAATGTGGATTTTTCGTTAACATAACATTATGTTCAAGAACCCTGCAGCTTGTCCTGTTTTATCGTGTTTTTGTGGATTTCGAAGGTTTGCATAATGATTTTTCCACAAAGTTATCCACATTATCCACATTTTCGGCAAGCTTGTACTTTCTGACGCTTATGAAAATTTTCCTCTTCTCTTTTTTCTCTTTCTGTGCTAAACTGAGCATGTACCAGAAAGGGCAGGTGTTTTTTTCATGGCGAAGATTAGTTTACATAACGATAAGGCCCCTTCGGCCACTTATGTTTCCAATAAATTCATAGACGATTATATGACTACAGCCAACGGGGAATACGTGAAGATCTATCTCTACCTGCTGCGCTGTATGAACTCGGAGGACGCCAGTTTCTCCCTCTCAGATGCCGCAGACAAGTTCGAGCATACGGAGAAGGATGTGAAGCGCGCCCTGAAGTATTGGGAGAAGATGCAGCTTCTCCAGTTGGAATACGATAATGAGAAGTCTCTGTCCGGCATCCGTTTTCTGGATTCGGAAGGGAATTCTTCCGGTAAGGAAGCTGTTCCTGCAAATGGGGAAGCTGCTGTTGCTGATGCGGAAGCTGTTTCCGTTGGCAGAGACGGTGTTCCCGCAAGCAGGGAAGCTGCTGTTGCTGATACGGAAGGTGTTACCCGCACCAAACCCGCTTCCGGCAGGCGCAGTTACAGCGCTGCGGAGATGGCCGCCTTCCAGGAGAAGGAGAACATCAGCGAATTGCTGTTTGTCACCGAGCATTATCTCAAGCGCCCGCTGACCTCCACAGATCTGAATACCATCTTCTACTGGTATGACGTGCTGAAGCTTTCCGTGGATCTGATGGAATATCTCATCGAATATTGCGTCGGGAAGGGACACACCAGCCTCCGCTACATGGATAAGGTGGCTCTCTCCTGGAAGGAAGAGGGCATTGCTACCGTAGAACAAGCCAAGCGCAGTTCCTCGGCCTTTAGCCAGCTACACTTCTCCGTCATGCGTGCGCTTGGCATCCAGAACCGGAACCTGATCGCACAGGAGACTGCCTATATCGATAAATGGTCCAAGGAATTTGGATTTCCCCAGGATATCATCACGGAGGCCTGCCGTCGCACGATTGCAGCCACCTCGCAGCCCAGCTTCGAGTACACGGACCGTATCCTGGAGAGCTGGCATAAGCAGGATGTACATCACCTTAATGATATCACGAAGCTGGATTCCGAACGCCAGAATGCCAGGAAGGCTGCGGCCACGCAGAACAAGGCAGCCGCTCCCAACCGCTTTAAGAACTTTAACCAGAGAACCTACGACTATGACGATCTGGAACAAAAGCTGCTGAAGATGAATTAGACAGCCAAAACGCTCCCGAAATAATACATACGCGCGACACAGCAAGGAGGCCTCATGTCCTTAACCAACACCCAATACGATACCCTGATGCGCGGGTATCAGGCCAGACAGACAGAAAACCAGCATCGGATCGAGCAACGCCAACAGGAAGTCTATGATGCCTGCCCGGAATTAAAGGACGTGGAGGATTCCATCGCCTCCATCTCGGTGAAGCGCGCCCGGATGCTCTTAGAAGGCGACGAGTCCGCTCTGTCGTCCTTAAAGCAGGAATTAAACGGACTGATGAAGCAGAAAGCCCTGCTTCTTGCGAATGCCGGCTATCCCGCCGATTACCTGAAGTCCTCCTATCACTGTCCTGATTGTAAAGATACCGGCTATATTGGCAATGAGAAGTGCCACTGCTTTAAGCAGGCCGCCATTGACCTGGTATATACCCAGTCCAATCTTCGACAGATATTGGAACGGGAGAATTTTGCACACTTTTCTCTGGACTATTATTCCGAAGAGGAATTACAGGAGGGCAGCGGCCTTACCAGCCGTCGATACGCCCAGCGGGCTCACCGGGAATGTCTCCGGTTTGTCCGGGAATTCGATGAATCCTTTGACAACCTGCTGCTTTACGGCGACACAGGCGTTGGAAAGACCTTTCTCTCCAACTGCGTGGCTAAGGAGCTTTTAGATACCGGCCATTCCGTTATTTATTTTACAGCCTTTGAACTCTTTCACATGTTTGAGGAGGCAGCCTTCCACGGAAAGAATGGTTCCAATGACGCCTATCAGAATCTGTTTGACTGCGACCTGCTCATCATTGACGACCTTGGAACGGAACTAACCAATTCCTTTACTACCTCACAGCTGTTTTTATGTCTGAACGAGCGGATACTTCGCAGGAGATCCACCATCATCTCCACGAACCTAAGTCTCCAGGCACTGGCGGATACTTACACGGAACGCACTTTTTCCAGGATCACCAGTTGCTATACCACCTTAAAGCTGGTCGGAACCGATATCCGTGTTATGAAGAAGCTGAATCAGCGTTAAACCTGACATTTTTATGGATAACACCCTATCCATTGAAAATAATAAAGTGAATTTATGGAGGAAATCTGAATGCAGCACGATGAAAGAAACTTAGAAACCATGCCGGCCGGAGCCCTCGGCCTGATCCCTCTGGCAAGCTGCCAGGAAATTGGTGAAAAAGTAGACAAGTACCTGGTTAAATGGCGCTACACCAGGGAGCACGAACACCAGGACAACATTGCCTTCAAGGGTTATCAGCGGGATTCTTACCTGATCAAAGCCAATACACCGCGCTTCGGCACCGGCGAAGCCAAAGGCACTATCACGGAATCCATCCGCGGCTACGATCTCTTCATTCTGGTGGACGTAACCAATTACAGCCTGACCTACACCGTCAGCGGCCATAAGAATCACATGTCCCCGGATGATCATTATCAGGATCTGAAGCGCGTCATTGCTGCTGCAGGCGGAAAAGCAAGAAGAATCACCGTCATCATGCCCTTCCTGTACGAGAGCCGCCAGCACAGACGTACCGGCAGAGAATCCTTAGACTGCGCACTGGCTCTTCAAGAGCTCACCAACATGGGCGTAGACAATATCATCACCTTCGATGCGCATGACCCACGCGTGCAGAATTCCATCCCGCTCAGCGGCTTTGAGACTGTTCAGCCTGCTTATCAGTTTATCAAAGGAATCCTTCGGCATGTCAAAGACCTGAAGATTGACAGCGACCACATGATGATCATCAGCCCGGACGAGGGAGGCACCAACCGTGCCGTATACCTGGCCAATGTACTTGGTTTGGATATGGGAATGTTCTACAAGCGCCGCGACTACAGCAAGATCGTGGATGGCCGGAATCCCATTGTAGCTCATGAGTTTCTTGGCTCTTCTGTAGAAGGCAAGGACGTTATCATCATTGATGATATGATCTCCTCCGGCGACAGCATGATCGACGTTGCAAAAGAGCTAAAGGCCCGCAAGGCAAACCGCATCTTCGTAGTTGCCACCTTCGGTCTCTTCACCAACGGTCTTGCCAAGTTCGACAAGGCGGTAGCGGATGATCTGATCTACCGGGTAGTAACCACCAACCTCACATACCAGACACCGGAACTTTTATCCAAGCCCTACTATATCAGCTGCGATATGAGCAAGTACATCGCCTATATCATTGATACGCTGAACCACGATACTTCCATCAGTGATCTGTTGGATCCCTATGACCGGATTGAAACGCTGGTAAGAAAATACAAGGAAGAACAGAACGCTAAATGTATGTCATAAAAGGAACGTTTTTCATGGTAAAAAATCAGGGCTGATGAATGCTCATCAGCCCTTTCCTTTATCCGTTCATTATCGGCAAACCAGGAACTGCTCCATCGCCTGAATTGCCTCCTTCTCATCCTTTCCATCGGCCACAATGTTTACAGACATTCCTTTGGATGGGTTAAAGGCCATGATTCCCATAATGCTCTTGGCATTGATGCGCTTATCCTCACTCTCCAGGATGATTTCACTATCAAACTGACAAGCAACCTGCACCAGCTCTGCAATCGGATTATCATGCTTTCTTTCCATATTTGAAACAATTACCTTCTTCTCGCTCATACATTCTCTCTTTCTCATCACTGTTGATGTGTAAACAAGCAAACCTTTCATAACATATTGAAATATACAACAAAATCCGTCGGTTTGCAATACGGTTTTACCAAGTCTGTTAATTTCCAACGAAAGAAAACCCTTTTCTGCACAAAAAATATACAGTTTTCCCCTATATTTCATTCCTTCACGTATGCCTTATCCACCTGAATCACGCAGAAATAGTTATCTCCCAATGTCCCTGCCACGCCTGTGCTGACAGCGTTTATAACCTCTTCGTCCGTCATGGAAAACCCATAGGGCACCACCACATCGAAGATCAGATTGGTATGCGTAGGACCTGTCACCACGCGAAAATCATGCATGGTGATCCGTGCGTCAATGGCCTTCACAACGTCAAATGCTTCCTTTTTCAGCTTCAGCACTGACTCATCCGTGGTTACGATGGGGTCCATATGTATCACCGCATCGCACTGTAATCTTCTGCGCAATTCTCCTTCAATGTTGTCAATGGCATCGTGCATCATTATGATATCACCCTCCGCCGGCACTTCTGCGTGGAGAGAGATCATCCGCCGTCCCGGACCGTAATCGTGTACGATCAGATCGTGTATCCCGCGTACCTCCGGGTGGCTCATCACCAAGTCCTCGATCTGCGCTACAAACTCCGGCTCCGGAGGCTGCCCCAGAAGCGGATTCAGCGTCTCTCTGGCTGCATTGATTCCCGCACAGAAAATGAACAGTCCCACCAGCACACCGCACCAGCCGTCGATCTGAAATCCGAAAAACTTCTCCGCCAGCGCTGCAATCAGTACAACCGACGTAGCGCAAACATCGCTTAGGCTGTCCATGGCAGTTGCCCGCATGGCAGCAGAATCCAGTTTTTTCCCGAAGGAGCGGTTATAAAAGCACATATAGAGCTTCACACTGATGGACACTGCCAGTATAACCAGTGCAAGCGCACCGTATTCTACTTTTCCGGGATGTATAATTTTTTCCACGGAACTTTTTACCAGTTCAAAAGCCATAATGAGGATGGCACCGGAAACAACCAGCCCCGATACGTACTCGATCCTTCCATGTCCAAAGGGGTGATGCGGATCCGGTTTGGCTCCTGCCAGCTTAAACCCGATCATAGTCACCAGCGAAGATCCCGCGTCTGACAGGTTGTTAAATGCATCCGCCGTGATCGAAACGGAGCCGCTTATCGTTCCTGCCAGGAACTTCCCGATGAACAGAAGGATGTTTAAGCATATGCCTACCGTGCCGCATAATATGCCATATGATTGTCTTACTTTTGTATATTTCATATTTTCCGAGTTTCGGATAAAAAGCTTTGCCAGTATATGTACCATGCTATCGCCTCCCTGCATTGCCCATTGTAAGGCATGGGCGGAGAAAAGGCAATTATAACATATCTTCGGGGCGGCTAATATTGATTAGGGGAGGCTATTTGACGATAGGACGGGCACCGGGGGAGAAGGATTTCCCTCGCGATCTTTCTACGGAAAATGGTTAGGTGGCTTGATTGCGTATATAAAGGGAATATTTTTGCCTGGAAGCAACATATGTTAGAATAATAATCTTTCAACGGATGTTTTATGAATTCTATAACGGATATTATTGATTCTTTCAGCAGTTTCCTTTGGGGTGGACCTATGCTGGTGCTGCTTTTGGGGACGCATATTTATTTTACCGTGAGACTTGGGGGGATCCAGAGATGGCTGCCCAGAGGGATTCGGTTAAGCTTTTCAGGCGGCACGAAAGCAGAGAAGAGTACTGACAGTGAGACCGGACATGGTGCAGGAAACGGATCGGGTCACAAAGCAAGCAGCCACAGTGGGATTACGCCTTATGCCGCGCTAGCCACATCCCTGGCTGCTACGATTGGAACCGGAAATATTATCGGAATCTCTACCGCCATCGCTATCGGAGGACCTGGTGCTGTATTCTGGTGCTGGCTGACAGGGGTGCTGGGAATGGCCACCTGTTATGGCGAATCACTTCTGGCGGTGCTCTACCGAATTAAAATCCCCTCCGGCGGATACCGGGGCGGCCCTATGTATGTACTGCAAAACGGTTTACATAATAGACGGTTGGCTGTGATTTTTTCCGTGGCCGGGGTGCTGGCCTCCTTCGGCATGGGAAGCAGTGTTCAGTCTCATTCCCTCAGCGTCGCCATCACGGAACATTTCTCTGTATCGCCTCATATTATCGGGATCGCTGTCGCCATGCTGGCAGGCTTCGCACTGCTGGGCGGAGTCCGCCAGATCACAAGAATATGCAGCTTTTTTGTCCCCATTATGAGCCTCTTCTACCTGAGCGGATGCCTGTGGCTGTTATTTTTAAACCGCAGCTTCCTGTGGGAAGCCGTCACCGTGATCGTCCGCTGCGCGTTTTCCTCCCATTCTCTGGCTGGCGGTCTTATAGGCGCTTCTGTACTCACCGGAATCCGAATCGGAATCTCCCGCGGCCTCTTCACCAATGAGGCAGGACTCGGCTCCATCCCCATGTCCGCTGCCACCGCCGAATCCGGCACCGCAACAGACTTAAGCCTGATCTCCATGACCGGTCCATTCTGGGACACGGTGGTGATCTGCGCCATCACCGGACTCGCCATCGTCAGCAGTATCTTAAAAAGCCCGGATGCTTTTGCAAATATCTCTGCTGACGGACTCTGCTTCCAGGCTTTCGCACAGCTTCCCATGTTCGGAAAGGAGATTCTTTCCCTGTCCCTTGTGCTGTTCGCCTTTGCCACGATTCTGGGCTGGAGCTTCTACGGCGAATGCTCCGTCCGCTTCCTGTCCGGTGAGAAAGGCGTCAAGTTATACCAACTGCTGTACCTTATGTCTGTTTACCTGGGTGCAGTGGTTTCCCTAAAGGTGGTCTGGGGAATCTCCGACCTCTTAAACGCCCTGATGACTCTGCCGAATCTGCTCTGCCTGTGGCTCCTGCGAAAAAAGATATTTTCAGAAACAAAACGCGCCGGACTCTAACCTTATGTAAAACTGTTCATAGAAATCCTGCTCCTCGTCAAAGGGCGTAAGATAGAACTGCTGCAGTACCAGCATATTGCATTTTCGCTGAAATTCATCGTCCTGCCGGGCAGCGAACTCCTCCTCCAGCCCATTCAGGAAGTAGTGCCAATCCACCACAAACTGCTCATACCGTCTGCTGTCCGGCACATCTATCCACTTCTTCACCTTTACCTTGGCGTGTGCTGTCTTCGTGCATTCATGTACCTGCAGAAAATACTGCACCCCGCCATTCTCATAGATTCTACCCAACGGGAACAGGCGGCAGATGCCCGGACGAAACGCATGAATGCTGCAGCGCCCCTGTGCATTCAGAAACGGACAGACTTCCTCCTTCCCGGCAAGCTTCAAATTCGGCAGAATAATCCCATCCACCACATTCAACTCCAGCTCACTCTCCAGAAGCTGGGCCGTGTTCTTCGCGGTTCCACGGCTCAGCAAAAACACATCCAGGGGATCCAGGACAATGGAAGCGCCCATACCGTGGCAACAGTCTGAACAGCCCCGGCAGTCGCCGCAGTCCGCCTTCACCATATCGTTAAGCCCGTACAGTCTCCCGTCCGATATTTCTTTCAAATCGATCTCTCGTTTCATAATCTTCACTCCGCTGTTTATGGATATTCCCTATCATACTCTTTCCCGGCATTTTTGTAAAGAGACAGAACCATCGCCCGGTCACTCATCTGGCTTACCTGTTGAATGAACCATGGGAGATGTACGGTGAATTCAGCCGTCTGACGCCGTCTGCTGATTCCGCATTCCAGCAGCTCATCATAGACTGCTCCCATATCGGAGTTGCTGTCCAGGCGCCGCAACTGAAGCCCAGACAAAGGCGTGGCCTTTAAGCGCTCGACGGGCATGGTTGTTATCGGAAAATAATGTTTACTCATAGCCCAGGCGGCCCCCATTTCCGCCAAACAGAACTTACTTCTTAAATACTCTTCCGTAACCAGAGAGATAACAGCCTCGCAATCGTTCAGCTCCAATCGTATGGTTTCCATAAATGCCTCACCGGAAACCAGATCCTTGGCATACGCTGTACAAAAGATATCGTCTCGTTCCACGCCCATTCCCAACTGCAGGAATTCCAAAAAGCTGTCCATTATTATCTTGTCTTTTGAGCTGTGACTGATAAATAATCTTGCCATTGCGGTCCCTCCTTCTGAATTCTGTCAACATTTCGTCTTCCACCCATAGAACCCACGC
>CAKSAI010000034.1 GCA_934434905.1 uncultured Lachnospiraceae bacterium
CATTTACACTTATCACATCATGCACAAATTACTCCGCAGTGCATGTCCAGCAAATCAAAGATTTCCTGGACTGACGGGCATTCGCCCTATCAGATTCAAGCCTTACAAAATGCTTCGTACAAGCACAGCATTTTGCAATTCTTTCATCTGGCACTGCTCATTGCTTACGCATATGATACCATACGATCCCCCGGTAACGGTATTACAAACACAGACAAAAATTTGTATTATTCAGCAGTATTTGTAACTATTCAGAGCCATGCAAAACTGCTTTCTGCAAATGGGGTTCTGAATAGTTACCATTATTTTATCACAAAGTCGGAATATAACAACTTACGGAGCCATGATGCAATATCGCGTCACGCTCCGTAAATTCATTGTTCCCATAGGATACTCTTATATAAAAACACTTTCTTTCTCTAACACTCCACGACCTGCACGCCGCAGTCTTCCATCCGCTCTCGCCATTCCTCATCCATAACGTAATCCGTAACGATCACATCCACCTCGGTAAAATCCGCGATCCGGGTAAATGAGATCCGGCCGAACTTGCGTCCATCCGTGGCTACGATCTTGGTGGTGGCAGAAGCCAACATCTGCTTCTTGATCCCTGCGTCCAGTTCATTGGAATCGGTAAAACCTTTATAGAAGTCCACACCCATACAGGAGATGATCACCTTGTCCACATGGAAGCCATCCACCATGCGTTCTGCCTGGTAGCCCACCAGGGACAATGTTCCTTCCCGCAGGGCGCCTCCGGTGGAGAGTACCTTCCAGCCCTTCACGTCAGAGAGTTCCAGAATGATCTCAATGGAGTTAGTGATCACAGTGATATTCTTCTTACTGCGAATCTGCCTTGCCACAAAGAGTGCCGTGGTACTGGCATCCATCATGATATGATCCCCATCCTGGATCATATCGGCGATCTTCTCTGCGATCCGCTTCTTGATCTCCACATTGGAACGCTTTCGCACCAGATAAGGAAGCTCTTCTTTATCGTTTTCCTTAAGCACAGCGCCGCCATAGGTGCGCTCTGCGAAGCCGTCGTTCTCGATCTTCTCCAGATCCCGGCGGATCGTCTCTTCTGTCACCTCGTACTTCTTGCTGAGGTCGGCAACGATTACACGTCCTGCATCCTTCAGCTGCGCCAATATCTCATTCCGTCGCTCCTTCGCTAACATACACCCTCCTACAGGATCGTTGTCCACAACTTCGGATCCGGACTTGCAATAACAGAGCTATCCAGATACATGCCATTTTTGCTGACTGCCGCCTCGGCCTTCTTGATGGCCGCGTCAACAGCCGCAACCTCGCCGGTAAGGAATACATAGGATTTTCCGCACATCCCTCTTGCCACACGAATCTCAATAAGCTCCACCTCCGCAGTCTTAGCCGCCTCATCGGCTGCCACGAAGATCGCTGCCGCCGAGAAGGTCTCCAGCACTCCCAGCGCGTTGCGGTTATGGATCTGGGCTGTACCATAGACAGCAGGGAAGATCCCTTCGTGGGGATTGCCCAGGAGGAAGCTGTCGATCAACTGCTCCGGATATGCTTTTTTCGCCGCGTCAATGGATGCCCGCACCGCACTGATATCTCCGGTAAAAATAATGATATATTTGCCCGGACATACCGTCTGCGCCTCAATGACTTCCACGTCTGCCGTCTTGATCACCAGATCCGCCGCCAGAATACCTGTGGACACGGTTTTATATTCCACCATTCCGATTGCTTTTGCCATTCTCTTTTCCTCACTTTACTGCCTTGATTGTCACTGCTTTATCATTCACATCAATAACGATACCGTCAATGGACGCGTGAACCGGAAGGCTTAAAGCCTTCTCCTTGGCCGCTCCTACCAGTTGTCCTGCACTTACGCGATCGCCAACCTTCACCACCGGTGTGGCCGGTGCGCCAATGTGCTGACTCAGCTTCAGCTTCACCTGCTCTGCACTCACGGTCTGTTCATCCAGGGCAGCCGGAACATCGTATTTGTTAAGTCCAAGCCTTGCCCGCAAACGCTTCAAGGGCACTCTGCGGTAATCGAAAGCCTTATCTACCGGGCGTACCTCTACATCCGTCGGCGGCTTGATCCCATTGGCACGAAGTCCTGCCTTATAGTCCTGGATCAGACTTCTGGGAGACAATCCCTGGCTGCAGGAATACATCTCACACAGCCCGCAGGAGCTGCAGAACATCGTATTCAAAAACGGTGCCACATCCTGTGTTGTTCCGGTTGAGGCTGCCCGCATAAAAGCATGCGGCTCGATGGGATGCCCCAGAAGATACCGCGGACACAGATCCGTACACATCTGACATTGACAGCAGGCTGCCATTGCCCGTTTCAGGTTGATCTGGGCATTTCCCTGTTTCTTCAAGATCACCGGATGATCGGCTTCCAATACCAGAATGGCATTGGTGGTCTTGGTGATCACATCCTGTGGGCTTACAATGGGTCCTGTCATAGGTCCGCCCATAATATAAGCCGGCTTCTTAGCGGTCACACCGCCTGCCAGGCTGACCACCTCCTGCACAGTCATACCAAGCGGAACGACTCTGGTACAGGGATGTGCTACTTCTCCGGTTATGGTAATATATTTCTTCGTTACCGGCACATGTGAATCCAGTGCCCGGTAAATGTTATAGACTGTCTCAACATTAAATACCGCCACTCCAACCTGGATGGGAATACTCCCCGGCGGCACCACCTTTCCGGTGGTCTCATGGATCAGAATCACTTCATCCCCGGCCGGATAGACCTCCGGCAGAAGCCCCAGTGAGACCCGTGGAAAAGCATCAATCTGTGCCTTCAGTGCTGTCACCGTATCCTTGTAGGCTTCCTTGACGCCAACGATAACCTGATCCGCGCCTACCGTCTCCGCCATCAATTCCAGCGTGCTTAAGATCTCGTAGGCATGGGCTGCAAGCAGCTGACGATGCAGCCGAAGCAGCGGCTCACACTCCGCACAGTTCAGGATGATGGTTTTCGCCCTCGGATCCAGCTTCCCATAACTGGGGAAGCCAGCTCCCCCGGCTCCGGCCACTCCTGCATTTTTTACAATATCAATGAGTTCCGTAAGTTCCATGATGCTCTACTCCAATTCTGTTCCGTCATCCACAATTCCAACAATGGCCGCGTCCACCGGTTCGTTCTCAATGCCGCAGCCGATGCGGGCGGCGCTTCCGGTCGCAACCAGAACGACCTCGCCGATTCCGGCTCCCACATTATCAATGGCCACAATGTTATTTCCAGAAGCCTTCATTGATTTGAGCGGCTCCACGATGAGAAACTTATTTCCCACCAAATTTTCATTTTTGCGTGTGGAAACAACACTTCCCACTACTGTTCCTATGATCATACTGTCAAATCCTTTTCTTCCTGACAATGGAATGTGCTATCGGCTGTTGTTTATCACAACCGCGTCTCCGGTCTTAATATTGGAAGCATTTGCTTCGTCCGTGTCGATATGCATCTCCAGCGTGAAGCTGTCGTCCACACGGATCAGCACCTCATCGAAGGTAATTCCCCTGGCATTTTTCGCTGTCACGGAAACCACGTCCTTGTCCTTAAGGCCTGCTGCACGCGCATCCGCCGGAGACATATGGATATGTCTTTTGGCTACGATACAGCCTTCCTTCAGATAAATAGCTCCCTTGGGTCCCACCACTGCGATGGGCGCAGAGCCCTTGATATCTCCGGAATCACGAAGAGGCGCGCGAACACCCAGCTTCATGGCATCCGTCTGGGAGATCTCCACCTGAGAGGCCTTACGCACCGGTCCTAAGATCCGCACGTTTTCAATGGCCCGAAGCTTCGTTCCCACGATGGTAACCTGTTCATTCGAGGCAAACTGCCCGCCCATGAGATCCTTCTTCTTAGTCAGCTGATAGCCCGGCCCAAAAAGTGTCTCCACATCGGCCTGGGTCAGGTGAACGTGCCGTGCTGACACGCCCACCGGTACCAGAAAGCCTTCTTCTTTTGCATCATCGCACCGGAGCATTTCCATTACAAGCTTTGTTATCTGTTCAATGTTTCTCTCATCCACCATTGCATGCTCCTCACCTTAATTCCAACCGGCTAAGATTACTTCAGTGTGGGAAGGATCTTCTCCACATCGCCATGAGGTCTGGGAATTACATGGGTAGCTACCAACTCGCCCAGCTTAGAGGCGTTAGCTGCACCTGCTTCTACAGCGGACTTCACGGCTCCTACATCGCCGCGAACCATAACGGTTACCAGTCCGGATCCGATCTTCTCGGTTCCGATCAGAACTACGTTTGCGGCCTTAACCATGGCATCTGCTGCCTCGATGGCTGCGGTCAGTCCTCTTGTTTCTACCATTCCTAATGCTTCCTGTGACATAATATGTACCTCCTTGTTTTTGGCTGGCGCATTCTCCGGCGCCGTCTGTTGTTTTGTTGCTGCAGCGGTCTTCGCTGCGGGCTGTTTCCTTGTTGTTGCTTTCTTTTCGTTTTCTGGCATTTTATTTCACCGCCTGTTTTTTCTCTGCTGCAATCAGACTTCACTGAAGGTCTTCTCGTCTAATGTCTCATCTTCCGCCTTCTTCTGCTCTGTCTGTTCCTTCACCGCCTGTTTCTTCTTCATGCGGCTTGCACTCAGCTCTACCATTTTGATGGTTTCTTCATGAGGTCTGGCGATCACTGCCTTGGTGACAGGCTTGTCGGACAGGCATCCGGCCGCTGCGGCTTCCACAGCCTCTGTCACGGCTGACACGCTTCCCTGCACGATGATGGTGACAAGACGTCCGCCCATTTTCCTCTCCCAGGTGACGAATTCCACATCTGCCGTTTTCACCATGGTATCCAGGGCATTCACTGCAGCTACCACACCGCTGACCTCAATAAATCCTAACGCGTTCATATACTCGCTCCTTTACCTGGCGCGTATTTCTTGCAGTCTCTGCTTATTTAAGAGTCGGCAGAATCTTCTCCACATCGCTGTGAGGTCTGGGAATTACATGAGTAGCTACCAGCTCGCCCAGTCTGGATGCACTTGCTGAACCGCTCTCTACGGCTGCCTTCACGGCTCCTACATCGCCGCGAACCATAACGGTTACCAGTCCGGATCCGATCTTCTCGGTTCCGATCAATGTAACCTCAGCCGCCTTCACCATTGCATCCGCTGCCTCAATCGCTGCGGTCAGTCCTCTTGTTTCTACCATTCCTAATGCTTCCTGTGCCATTTTTGTATCCTCCTTGTTTGATACGGGTTTTTGTTTTATATGTTTATTTTTTATATACATTTACTTCGCAGTGCAGCTCGATTCCGCGTTGCTGCCACTACACTTTATCTAATCCGTTCAGCTTGAACATCATCTCGGTATCCTCTGCCGGGCCGGCCATGATGTGCTTGCTGACCGTTCCGGTCAGGCTGTTTGCCGCCTGCTCTGCTGCTGCCACAGCCGCTGTCACATCCTCTACGCTTCCGCGGAACTTGACGCATACGATCAGCGGAACCGGAAGAGCGTCCGCGTTGGCAGGCTTGTTACGGTCGAAGGGCTCCATAGTGACATTGGCTGCCTTACAGCCGGCATCCCCCGCCACAAAGGCGCATACCAGACCAAATACTTCAATGATTCCCACTGCCTGCTGTGCCATTTCCTACCTCCGATTACTCGTTGATGATCGCAATCTTAAGGCCCGCCATCGCCAGGTTGGTCTTGTGTGCTTCGTTGATCTGATCCAACGGGAAGGTATGAGTGATCAGCTTATCCATGGGCAGCCCGATAGCCTTTGCGCTCTTTAAGAAGTCAAAGGTGGTGGCATAATCACGCAGGGTATATACCCAGGAACCAACCGTTGTGATCTCTTTGGAGCAGATGTCAAAGTGCGGGTTGATGGTAGCGTCTCCACCATTGATGAAGAATCCAAGCTCACACAGTCCGCCGCCGTTGCGGATGAACTTGTAGATGTTGGAATGTGCTACAGGAGAACCGGTACACTGGAAAGCAAAGTCTGCCAGATGTCCGCCGAATGCCGACTTAACAGCCCCGGTCAGTTCCTCGATACCCTTATGCTCCTTGAAGTTTACAGTAGCGGAGGCTCCCATCTCTCTCGCGAAGTCAAGACGCTTCTGCTCGCCGTCTACCGCTACGATATTGACGATTCCCATGGTCTTTAAGATTGCGATGCAGATCAGACCGATGGGGCCGCATCCCTGAACAGCCACACGGCTGTTGAAGCGCAGGATTCCGGTGGTCTTCGCACGCTCTACTGCATGGATCAGTACCGCGCAGGGCTCGATCAGGATTCTGGACTTCAGATCCAGATCGCTGACGTTAAATACCGTAGAACCGCCACGGATCACGATATAGTCTGCAAACCATCCGTTCAGATGGATGTCATCGTCCGGCAGCAGACCATAGACATCGGCTGCGCCTACATTCTGCTTGTTTAAGTCATACATGGTGATCTCGGGATCATCCTTAAAGATCATGCAGGTAACAACCTTGTCGCCCAGCTTCAGAGGCTTGCCTGCGCTGTCCTTCTTCACATTCTTACCCATCTTCACGATCTCACCGGTTCCTTCATGTCCCAGTACTACCGGGATCAGTCCGAAGGGATCACGCTTGAACTCGTGGGCATCCGTGCCGCATACACCGCAGCCTTCCACCTTTACGAGAATATCATCATCGCCCAACTCAGGAATTGGGAATTCCTTGATGTCATAGTGCTCCAGCGCTGTCAGCATAGCTGCCCGGCTGGTCTTGGGGATCGTTCCGTTCTTCACGGCACCGGCAGTGCTTCCGGCCAGGGCGGATGGATCACGCATGCCGTCCAGTACCTGTTTTACGATTGCTTCGATCTCTCTCTCATTCATTGCCATAATTTCCTCCTATCTGATGCACAGGCTGTCTGACATAACACAGCGACGCCTCTTGGTAAAGGTGCTGGCCGAGGTCAGGCCTTCGCCGGTACGGCTGGCGATGGTGAAGGTGCAGTAGCCCTCTCCGCCAAATCCCAGAGCCGCATAGGACGGTGCATTTTTTACAAAAATAGCGGTATCAATTGCTTTCCCGAACTTCGTCAGGTTATCAACATTCTTGGAGTGCATATGAGCGGAATGGCGGTTGCCATGCTCCAGCCATACTGCCTTTGCGATCCCGTCGTCCACATCCTTGGCACGAACGATTCCCAGGATGGGCATCATCAGCTCGGTAGCGATCAGCGGGTGCTCCTTCTCTCCTTCGAAAATGATACAACGGATATCATCCGATACGGTAACACCGATCATTCCAAGAAGTGTCTTGGCGTCACGGCCAACACATTTCCGGTTCAATGCTGTACCCTTGGTAAATACGGTGGCGATCAGCTTATCCTGTTCTTCCTTGGAAGCCATGTAGCAGCCGCATTCCTCAAGCATCCAGTGAATCAGCTCATCCGCAACGGAATCCACTACCACAACCTCTTTCTCTGCGATGCAGGGGAGGTTGTTATCAAAGGTACAGCCGTTTACGATATCCATGGCTGCCTTCCTTATATCTGCTGTCTCATCCACCAGTGCCGGCGGATTACCTGCTCCGGCTCCGATTCCACGCTTCCCGGAGGAAAGCACGGTGGTCACAACGCCGGGACCTCCGGTAGCTGCGATCAGATGGATATCCGGATGCTTCATCATAATAGCGCTGGTCTCGATGGACGGATGCTCCAGGGAAACCGCGATGTTTACAGGACCGCCAACCTCCATGGATGCACGGTTGACCATATCTACCGCGAAATTGGATACCTTCACCGCAGCCGGATGCGGACAGAACACGATGGTGTTTCCTCCTGCGATCATCCCGATACTGTTGCAGAGGATGGTCTCACTGGGATTGGTACAGGGTGTGATAGCTCCGATCACTCCAAAGGGTCCCATCTCGATCAAGGTAAGTCCCCGGTCTCCAGACCAGGCGGTTGTTGTGATATCTTCTGTTCCCGGTGTCTTCTCAGCCACCAGGCGGTGCTTCAATATCTTGTGGCCGACATTTCCCATGCCGGTCTCCTCCACACCCATTTTCGCCAGAAGCTCTGCATTCTCCAGGGTTTTCTCGCGAATCTTGCTGATGATCTTCTCGCGGAAATCCATAGGCATCTGCTGCATGATCTTCTGCGCGTCCTTTGCAGCTGCGATAGCTGTATTCATATCGTTAAAGATTCCAAGCTGTGCAGCGGGAGCCTGCTCCTGCTCGTTCAGCTTCTTCACTACTTCCGACACAATAAGCCGCAGTTCTGACTCATTTACTGCCATATATCAAGTGCCTCCTTCAATAATCTCTCGCCGTACTCGGCCAGTGCCGTGTCCTGCGCTTCGCTGCCTCCGCTGACTCCAAGGCCGCCAATGACCTTATCCCCACAGCGGATGGGGACTCCCCCGCCGAAGATAACAATCTTACCTTCATTGGTATGCTGAATCCCATAGAGCTCGCCACCCGGCTGACTTAACTTCTTCAGCTGTGTAGTCGGCATCTTAAGTGCTGCACAGGTGTATGCCTTGTTCAGCGCAATGTCGTAACTGGCGAGGTAGGAATCATCCATGCAGTGAACTGCCACCGGACGTCCGCCCCGGTTCGCCACTGCAATCACGGCATTCACGCCCATGCGGGCAGCCTCGGCTTCGACCGCTTCGATCAGCCTGACAGCCAATCGAAGTGTAACATCTGTGCTCTTCTGCACATTTTCCACGACACGTGAAACCACCTCGGCTATGTATTGATCTTCCATTTTCTCACATCCCTTTACTTGGAAAATCCCAGCTGCTCCATAACCTTCTTGGTAATATCAGCTACCAGCTCGGCATTCTCTTCCTTGCCCTGCTTCTTGCTGCCGCAGGCTCCGCAGCTATGGCAGCTTGGCTTACCTGCTACAGTGTTGGGGCAGAGGTTTGCCGGATG
This sequence comes from uncultured Lachnospiraceae bacterium, assembly GCA_934434905.1. GTDB lineage: Bacteria > Bacillota > Clostridia > Lachnospirales > Lachnospiraceae > 14-2. The sequence goes on from CAKSAI010000034.1 coordinate 8,892, forward strand.
CTTTCCTTTCATACCAAACTGTCTGCGGATCTCATACAGATCCTCAACCTGCTCCGGTGTGAACTCGTGAGGGCCACCCATCATCTTGGACTGATACAGCAACTGAGCATAAAATTCTACAGATTCCATCTTAAGATATGCAGAAAGCAGGGAATCGGAGTAGGTCAGTGCACCGTGATTCTCCAGCAGTACTGCATCAAAATGCTGCAGATACGGGGATACCGCATCAGGGATCTCCATGGTGGAAGGTCTTCCGTACTTAGCGATCGGTACACATCCCAATGCGATTACCGCCTCCGGCATGATCGGCTGAGTAAGCGGAATCCCACAGATCGCGAAGGTAGTTGCATACATAGGATGTGCATGTACTACGGACTTTACATCGGGACGCTCCTGATATACTCTCATATGCATCTTGATCTCAGATGAGGGCTTGAAATTGCCGTTTGCCTGGATGACCTTTCCTTCCTTATCCACCTTGCAGATGTAGTCCGGGGTCATGAAGCCCTTGGACACACCGGTTGGTGTACACAAGAATTCATTGTCGCTGATCTTTACGGAGATGTTTCCATCATTGGCTGCAACCATGTTGCGGTTGTAGATCCGTTTACCGATGTCACAGATCTGTTTTTTGATTTCATATTCGGATACCATAACTTTCCTCCTGTTTTTTGTTGGTTTTCCTTGCTTAAATTTGTTTTTAGTTTACTTTAGGCTTATTATAATACATCAAAAGAGACAAGTCAACATGTTTTATGTGGTTTTTTGTTGTTTTTATCCGCCGATCTGTCCCTTTAGTCCTACACGGTTTACTTCTTCCAGAAGTATCTGCATATGCTCCTTATCCGGAGGGAGCGCGTCCCCCATGGGATACTCCCGTCCGAGGCCGGTATATTTGTCCTGTCCGAGCCGGTGATACGGCAGCAGATGCATTTGTTCTACCCCCTTCAAGGTGGCTGCGTATCGGGCAATGGCATGAATCTCCTCCGGCGTATCATTGAAGCCCGGAATCACCGGAACGCGAATGATCAGCTCCGTGCTGCTGGCTGCAATCCGTTTCGCATTTTCCAGCATAAGCTCATTGCTCCTTCCGGTAAACAGCTCATGCTTCTTCGGATCCATATGCTTTATATCCATCAGGTAGAGATCCAGATTCGGCAGATAGCGTTCTATCGTCTCGAACCTTGCGCAGCCCATGGACTCCATGGCTGTGTGATAGCCTTCCTCCTTCAGTCCTCGCAGCAATGCCTCACCGAAATCCGGCTGGCACAGCGCTTCTCCGCCGGAAAGCGTCACACCTCCGCCGCTTCTGCGGTAGAACGTCCGATCCTGGGATATCTCCAGAAGAACCTCTCCCACCGTCACGTCCCGGCCGATGGTCTTCTCCTTTCCGTCCACCACCATGGTCTCAATCTCATAGTGCTGTGACTCCGGATTGCAGCACCAGCGGCAGCGCAGTACGCATCCCTTGAAGAATACAATGGTCCGTATCCCCGGTCCGTCATGAACGGAAAATTTCTGGATGTCAAAAATCCTTCCTTTTACATTTCTATATTCTCTGTCCATTTAAAAACCCTGCTCCGTTCTTCGGATGATATCGTCCTGCAGTGACTTGGAAAGCGTCGTGAACAACGCACTGTAGCCTGCCACACGCACTACCAGGCCTTTATACTTGTCCGGATTCTTCTGGGCATCCAGAAGCGTCTCCCGATCCACCACATTGAACTGCATATGGCTTCCCTTCTGATCGAAGTACCCCCGAACCAGAGCCACGAAATTCTCCAGCCCCTTCTGTCCTGCCAGTGCCGACGGATGGAACTTCTGATTAAACAGCGTTCCGTTGGAGGCTATGTAATGATCCAGCTTTGACACGGAATTAGCCGCCGAAGTTGGTCCGTGGGTATCTTTTCCCGCCGAAGGTGATACACCGTCTGCCACCGGCGTGTTGGCATACCGTCCGTCCGGTGTAGCTCCGGTCTGCGCCCCCAAAGGCACATTGGCGGACACCGGATACAATCCCGCCTGGAACTGTCCGCCCCGCGGATTCCTGTATTTCTCCAAAGGACGGGTATAGGTATAGGCCGCATCTCTGGCCAGTGCATCCACCTGTGGGATGTCATTGCCGAACTTCGGCGCTTCGGACAGCAGCTCGCGAATCTCTTCGTAGCGCTGGCGGTTTTTGCCGTTCTCTTCCTGAACCATCGCTGTCACGGCAGTTGCGATCTGCTCCATGTCGGAGGCTGTCACGTTTCTGCCCTTCCCCGCGATCTCGCCTACGATCCTTGCCGTGATCTCCTTTACAGAATCCTCCGAAAGACCTTTGCCGAAATTATGCGCAAGCGCAGCCTTCAGCTCTTCCATGGTAATCTTCTTCTGCTCATAGACCAGCGTCTTGATCGCATACAGGGAATCCGCCACATTCGCGATGCCGAAGCCCTGAGGCCCGGTAAAGTTATAAACCGCTCCGCCCTCCTGGACGCTCTCTCCTCTGCCGATACAATCCTCCACCATACTGGAAAGGAACGGAAGCGGGCAGCGCTCTCTGTGCGCCATATCGATGGCATTATCCGCGTTGACCATCAGAGAGATCATGTACTCCATCTGGGCTTTATAAGCATCATAGAACTCCTGAAAGCTCTCCATCCCAGTCACATCACCGGTCTCTCTTCCTATCTGTTCATTCTTGTCCCAGCCGTTGGAAAATACCAGCTCCAGAGGTCTGCACATATTGAAAAATGCTGCGTCATGCCAGCCGTCCGTCTTCCCGGACTTCTGGGGTTCTACACATCCGATGATGTTGTATTCTCTGGCATCCTGCAAGGTCAGCCCACGGCTCATCAGTGCCGGAATGATCACTTCATCATTATAGTAGGCCGGCAGTCCGATCCCGGTTCTGGTAAGCTCCGCTGCCTTCAGCAAAAGCTCCTGTGGGCTCTTATTCCACACCCGGATTGACAGGGATGGCTGTGGCAGAAACACATGATGGCTGGCCTCAATACACATAAAGGAAAGGTCGTTGGTCACATCCACCCCGTCCTTATCCTGGCCGCCTACGATCAGGTTCTGGAACATACTGTAGCCGGCGAAGCCTTCTGCGCTGGCCGCATCCCTGGCTTTGTTGAGATCGTTGAGTTTCACCCAGACACAGTCGATAAGCTCCTGTGCCTCCTCTATTGTGATCCTTCCGGCATCCATATCCTTCTTATAATAAGGATACATATACTGGTCAAACCGTCCCGGAGAGATGGAGTGCCCGCTGGACTCAACCTGCAAAAGCAACTGTACAAACCAGAAGGACTGACAGGCTTCCCAGAAGCTTGTAGCACCTTTTTCAGGTACATTCCGACAGTTCTTCGCAATCATCAGAAGCTCCTGCTTTCTTGCCGGATCTGACTCTTTTGCCGCCTCTGTCTCTGCCAGCTCCGCATAGCGATTCGCATATGTAATAGCCGCATCACAGCTTATAATGACCGCCTGCAGGAACTGGGAATGTCTGCAGTAATCCGCATCGCCCACATTCATAGCTTCCAGTGCCATAACAGCCCTCTGGCGTATCCCGGAGAATCCCTCCTTCAGCACATCGCCGTAATTCACTGTCACATGGCCGATCCCGTTATAGAAATAATTGCCGGGCGTAAAGATATTATGGGCGATGGCGTCCCTCGCCTCCGGCGCCATATAGGACTCCGCCAATTCGCTGGAGGTTCTGCCCTTCCAATAAGGGTAGACACGGCGGAGGGTCTCCTTGGTCTCTTCCGAGATATGGAAGGGATCCGCCGATCTCGTCTCGATGGTATCAAATTCCTTCTCCAACCATTCCCAGGAAAATTCCGGGAACACCTGGCAGCTTCTGGGAGCTTTGGTACTGCTCCCCACCACAAGCTCCTCCGGCCGGATGGTAATGGGCAGCCCTTCGCATATATGTGCGAAGGCTTTGGCTCTGCGCATGATGATAGGTTCTCCCTCTGTGGCCTGATAGGACTCGGTCAACAGTACAGCGCGTTCTGCCTCGATCTGCGGCATATTTTCAAACAGATGCTCCACCAAGCGCTGGATACGAGGAGACTTTGTGATCTCTCCATCGTAGTATTGCGTCATTTTTTCACATCCTTTCCGATTTTATTTGTTTTTGTTTGTTTTTATTTGTTTCTTGTTCGTTTCACATTCATTATACGTCTGTTTTTCTGATACGTCAATAGGATTTCAACGAATATACAACATATATTCCATCAAAAATTCCCGGCGCGATTATCGGGATACTATAATACACACCGGGATTTTTTACCATTTTATGATTTATCTCTTGGAGAGAACCTCTTTCTCGTACTTCTTGATCTCTTCAAACCAGGCAGTGTCTCCGGCTACGCCGCAGCGGTCACAGTATTCCGCCCACACATCGCCGAAGGGATAAGTCTTCATCTCCTCCTGCATTACCATCAGCTCTGTCATCTGATTGGTATCCTGAAGCTCAGCTAGCTTCTCATTGGGCGTGCACAGTGCCATCAGCAGTGCCTTCTGCCAACTACGGAAGCCAACAGTCCAGGCAGAGATTCGGTTGATGCTGGCATCAAAGTAATCCAGCGCCATGTATACGCGACCCAGGGCGTTATTGCGGACGATCTCCTTCGCCATCTCTCTGGTCTCGTCGTCAAACAGTACCACATGGTCGCTGTCCCAGCGGATGGGACGTGTAATGTGCAGTGCGATCTCAGGGAAGAAGCACAGGAGCGCCGGGATCTTATCAGAAACCACCTCGGTGGGATGATAATGTCCGTTGTCCATCAGAGGCATGCACTTGTCCTTGTGGGCAGCCGCGAAGCTCAGGGTAAACTCAGCGCTTCCAACGGTGTAAGCTTCCACGCCGATACCGAACACCTTGGACTCCACACAGGGCTTTACCTTGTTAAAATCATAGGGCTCGGACAGGATCTGCTCGATGGAATCCTTATAACGCATTCTGGGACCCATACGGTCGGCCGGAATATCCTTGAATCCATCGCCCGTCCAGATGTTCATGACACAGGGGATTCCTGTCTCCTCTGCAAAATACTGGGAGATGCGGATGCAGGCCTTGCCATGCTCAATCCAGAACTTCCGTGTCTCCTCGTCCGGGCTTGACAGGGTCAGACCGTCCTTCACTCTCGGATGCGAAAAATAGGTGGGGTTAAAGTCGATTCCCATGTTATGCTTCTTGGCGAATTCCACCCATTTTGCAAAATGCTTTGGTTCCAGCTTGTCCCGATCCACAAACTCTCCCGGCTCGAAGATGGCATAGCTGGCATGAAGGTTCAGCTTTGCTTTTCCCGGCACAAGACTTAATACCTTCTCCATATCCTCCATCAGCTGCTCCGGTGTCTTCGCCTTGCCGGGATAATTGCCGGTGGTCTGGATACCTCCGGTCAGGGGGCCGTCATGGTCAAAGCCGGTGACGTCGTCTCCCTGCCAGCAGTGAAGAGAAACCGGAAGTCCCTTCAGTGTCTCGATGGCTTTCTCGGTGTCTACGCCCAGCCTGGCATAGGCCTCACGGGCAGCTTCGTAACGTTCTTTGTTCGTCATGATTAATCTCTCCTTCTATTATATAAATTGATTCGAGGTTCAACAGTTTTTGATTCCTCGTTGGGTTCACTCATTGCGATATGCATCAATACTTCTTTATCTCAAAGGAATGATAGATGCAGGTTCTTGCTTCCTCTACGGTCTTGAACTCGCCCTCTTTCAGCATCTGGGCTGTAAGGTTTCCGATGGCGGTAGCCTCGGTGGGGCCCGCATGTACTTCCTTGCCGGTGTACTTGGCAGTCAGCTGGTTCAGATAGACAGCGTTGGCTCCGCCGCCCACCACATGGATACGGCTGTAGGTCCGTCCCATGATATGTTCGATCTGCTGTGCGGTTCTGGCATAACACTCTCCCAGGCTGTTGTAGATAACTGCCGCGATCTGTCCCGGCGTTTCCGGCACTGCCTGATCGGTATCCCGGCAATAGCGCTGAACCTCAGCGATCATATTCGCCGGAGCCAGGAAGCAATCGTCGTCCACTTCCACTCTGGACTTGAAATCGTCACACCCGGCAGCCATGTCGCAGAGCTCTGCAAAGGAATACTTGTTATCAAGCTCCTTCTTGACATTCTGGATCATCCAGAGACCCATGATATTCTTCAGATAGCGGAAGCGGTAATCGTAGCCGCCCTCGTTGGTGATATTCGCTTTCTTGCTCTCCATAGAGCAGTTTGCCTTCTTCGTCTCGATTCCCATCAGAGACCAGGTTCCCGAACTGATGTAGAGGAAATCATCGTCATTGGCGGGTACGCTTAAGACTGCGGAAGCAGTATCGTGTGTTCCCGGCAGCACCACATTGCAATTGAAGCCAACCGCTTCCTGAATCTCCGGCTTAAAGCTGCCTACCAGGGTTCCCGGCGTATGTATCGGAAGGAACATCTCACGATTATAGCCAAGCATGTCAATGAGCTCGTAATCCCAGTCCTTTGTCTCCGGATTCACCAGCTGTCCGGTGGTAGCCATGGTATACTCCTGCATCTTCACACCGGTCAGCAGGAAATGGAAGTAATCCGGTGTCATCAGCATGGCCTTCGCCTTGTCCATGTACTCCGGATGTTCGCATTTTACTGCCATCAACTGATAGATCGTATTGAAGATTGCCTTCTGGATGCCGGTCCGTGCGTACAGATCATCCTCGGAGATGATCTCGTAGACCTTGTCATCCATTCCCCTGGTTCTGCTGTCACGATATCCCACGGGGTCACCCAGAACATGATCGTTTTCATCAAGCAGAACAAAATCAACACCCCAGGTGTCGATTCCCATACTCACCGGGATCTTGCCAATCTCCTTGCACTTCTTAATCCCGGCCAGAATATTCGCAAAAAGTGCTTCGTGATCCCAGCAGAGGTGTCCGTTTTTCTCCTTCATTCCGTTCTCAAAACGATAGATTTCTTCCAGTTCCATCTTGCCATCCCGGATGCGCCCCAGGATATGACGGCCGCTGGAAGCGCCAATGTCAATGGCTAAATAATAGTTGCCCATGGTGCTTCTCCTTCCCTTTTCGTAAGCATTGTTCAGCCTGCATCCGTTCTGGCTGAACTTGTATATAATTTAGTATACCGTTTTTCCGGGCATAAAATAAGGACGGTATTTTACAAAATTACCGTCCTTATTTGCAATTTTTGATTTCACTTACTATTTGACGGGATAAAAATTTCCCGCCAAACGAAATGGTGTTTCCAAAGAAAATGTATTACCATTGAATCACGGATCGGATATAGCGCTATATACCCCGTCAGAATGGAGGTGAATCAAAATGAACATGAGAAAATCTATAATTGCATTCGCAATGATTGCGGCAATTCTTGCCGCAGGCATCCTGCTTCCGGCATCTGACAATGCATATAGCGCTGACGATACGGTTGTTGCCTATTTCTTAGGGGACTTGATTGAAGGAAGTTAATCAAGCTTCAGATGATACTTAATTGCTATTTCATCCTTTATGTGCCTTACTGACCCCTCTTTCTCGCATATATCGAAAAGCGTAACCGCCTGATGAAATAGCAATTTTGCTTCATCCTGTTTATGCATCTCATAAGCTGCACAGGCTTTTGTGTTAATCAAATACGGCAAAGCCACAAGCTTATTATGCTTTATACAGTATTGAATTCCCATACTGCTGATCCGATAGGCTTCCCAGTGATTCCCGACTTCCCCGCCAAGTCTCCAAGCTATATTGTAAAGAATCATCGGATATTTCTTCGCCTTCTCTTCCTCGTCGATCACATGCTCTTCCAGATAATCCTTCAATTCATACAACAATTTCAAGCCACGCTCTTGCTGTCCCATATTGTAGTATTCCAAAGCGATACTGTTGAGAACCGTGATCTCGTCGAAGGTCAGCAGCCGGTTCCTGATATTTTTCCGCTCTTCAAAGTCCGACATGGTCAGCCGGATTGCCTCCAGCAGCTTCTCTAAGACCGCCTCACTTGGCTCGCCATTCCGCTTCATCATACGAGCCTTAGCAAAGATCAGATACTGCTTCTCCAGGACATCTGTGTCACCTATCCCATTTTCCAACTCTGTTATCAGTCTATCCACATGTGTATAATCCTGATTTTCAAACTTCCAGACCAGTTCCTGTATCAAGCGGTAGATCTCCATCTCCCGCCTGCTGACAAATGCACTGTAAATGGACATCGACATGCCCATCCGCTGCATAAGCGCGTCAAAGACACGTTTGCTCGGAACCTGCGAGTTGTTCTCGATCCGCGACAAGGATGATGTACTGCAGATGCCAAAGCTCAGCGCCTCCTGCGAATAGCCCCGGGCTTCCCTGGTATCAAAGACCATGTCCCCAATCGTGTAATTCGCCATTCTTCCACTTCCTTTTCCTAGGTATTTCATTCATAGCAACAGGAAGCTCACAAATCGTGCTTCCTATTGTTGAAATATTTTTCAACCGCCATTATACGAAAAAAAGGACTGTATAAGTGCAGATTTTGCCCGATTTGCGAATTAGATTGGCTATTCGTATA
>CAKSAI010000035.1 GCA_934434905.1 uncultured Lachnospiraceae bacterium
AAACAGAACGCTGCGCAGCAGCAACAGACAGCTCTGCTGGCTGGTTTTGCGCATGCAGGTGGAGGGGCTGTGAATAGTAACCTTTATTATAATATACTCCATATCTCTCTTTTTGTGAATACCACTTTATTCCGGGAATCCCATAGGATCCACGCTCTGATTATCCTTCACCATCTGAAAATACAGGTTTGGTCCTTCCACAGAATAATACTTGGTTGGTTCATTGACATATCCTATAGTTTCCCCGGCGGCAACGGTATCTCCGGCGCCCAGCTTTACTTCCTTCAGTTGTCCGTAGATGGCGCTGTAGCCGTCTCCCAGATCTACTGTAACGGTACAGCCGGTAACCTCGTTGGACTCGACATTGCTGATCTTTCCATCCGCCACAGAGAGCACCTTGTCATTGACCTTGCCCTGAATGACGAGTGCCGGATTATACTTGTACTGATCCAGCGTGGCAAAATAAACCGTCTGGTTCATGCTGTAATTCATGATCACATTTCCCTTGAGCGGCCACTGCATATCGTTTGCTGCATCAAAATGAAGTGCAGGCTCCACAGTCGGTGCCGGGTCTGTCTGTGCCCCGGTGTCAGCCGCCGGATCTGCTGCCGGATTCTGCGCGGCGGGATCGGTCTCCCCGGTGGACACCACATCCGGTGCGTCCAGAAAATCGTCGTTCTCCGGTGGGATCACGCGATTCACCTCCTCCGCTTCCTGTTCCAGACGCTCCTGTTCCAGCAATGCCAACTGCTCCTGCTTCTTCTTTTCCGTCCGCTGCTCGCTGACATAGACGCCTGTCATGCCAAATACCGCCGCCAGCATAAGGACTGCCGCCAACATATAAGATTTCTGTTTCAAAAAAGATCCTGTTCCTTTACGTTTTTTCATGCTATCACCATCCTGCCTTTGATTCATGACAATAGAAAGCTTGTGAAGCATTCTTTCTATTGTATTGGTAATAGCATGCCCGCATTTCGTTCTTCTAATCAGAAATTTCGATATTTTTAAAATAATAACTGAGGATTTCCGCGTAATTCATACCTTTTTTTGCCATTTCATTGGCCCCGTACTGGCTTAATCCCAGCCCATGCCCCAGCCCTTTCGTCACGATACGAATCTTCCCCTCCACTTCCTTCATATAGAAGCAGGCAGAAGAAAGCCCCAGCGCATTGCGAAAGTCCTCCCCGTTCACCGTCTTCTCCCCATTTTTCAGCTCTGTCACATAGCCTGCGCCGTCCCTGGCACTGGCTGCAATACTGTCTAATGGCTTCTCAGCGTCCAGCGACAGCTTGGGAAAGGTTTCCGTAAGCCGCTTCACAAAATCTGATTTTTCCAGGAAGATCACCTTCAGATAATCTTCGGAAGCAATATCCGAATCGCTGTCTACACAATCCAGCCATGGCAGCTTGTCATTCGAAAGCGCCTCCGCCGCGCTTCTGGTCCGCCCTGCGCTGACCGCATGGAAGGCCGCATATATGTAGCTTCCCTGACAGGTCAACACCACGCCCTCCGTATCCTTAACCGCACTCACCAGCTTCTGATAGTTGCTGCCGAAGTCCTCCTTTCCCCACAGCTTTAAGAGCTCGTCTCGTGAGACGCCCTCCGGCAGCTCCTCCCCCTTCTCCTTTGCGGCCAGCAGATTCGTTCGGGCGATGACGGCCTGCGCCTTCAGCGCCTCCGGCTCATAGCTCATGGGCATCTGCTTCGCCACCACGCCAATGAGATATTCCTCCAGATTCTCGGCTCCCTTCGTCTCTCCGGCTGCAGCCTCCGTTCCGGGCAGGCGGATCATGTCGCCCTCCGTCCCGCTCTCCTTTCCGCTCCGGTCAAAGCATTTTGTAATAATATAGGGAAGTGCGCACACCAGAACCAGCACACACAAAAAGGTCTTTATTTTTTCCTTCATACTCTGCTCCTTACCTTGTCCTTCCAGTATATGAAGCTTGGAAAAAATATAGACCTTTTTGAAATAGGAATGTAACTGTTCAGCCCATGTCATGCGCAAGGGCTTTTCTCTGGCAGAAGTTTAACTTAACTTCCACCATTTTCCACCAAGCGCTGCCATTGCCAGACTTACCGGGGCAACCATACCCAGGATTTCCCCAAGCCGCCCGGAAAGAGAGCCCACTGCCCCGGCAAGGGCCCCGGCCGTCCCGGACAGACTCGTGGTATCAGCCGCTTTGCTGTTCGTGAAGGAAATCTCACCAATTTCCTGGGTATTTCCTCTGTTTACATATCCGAAATTGATACTCTTTATTGTACCCGCATTCTTCCACAGTGCAGTATTTCCAACCTTGATCGTCACCGTAATCCAGCCATCCGCATCTGCATTGCCGATGGTAACTAACGAATTGCTGGCATTAGCGTCCAGAACCCGTCCCTTGTTATTGTCTGTCAGACTTCCGCCCGCATCTGTAAGAAGATACAAACGCCAGCGCTCAAACCGTGCATTATCCAGCGAGCGGATCTTAACCGTCATGGTGTCATAGTCAGCCGCTTTCAGCGCGATATCTTCCAGCCATACGGATTTCAGGGCTCCTGCTCCCAGACCGGTGAAATCATACTTCACACCGGTATCCGTAAGCGTCTCCTTCACCTTCGTTGTCGAGGCCGTCTGATTGTTATGAACCGGCCGCCCGTACAGATACACTGCCGACTTTGAAAATACGCCATTCGCCTTGCCGAACCGGATGGAAGCGATCTCCTGCTGACTTCCCTCGTTGACATAGCCAAAGGCAAAGCCCTTCACCGTACCTGCCTGCGTCCATGCCGCAAGCCCGCTAAGGTCGATGGTTACGTCCATCCAGCCTTCCGAATCCGCCTCACCGATGGTTATCAGGTCACTGTTTAAGTTCTTTCCGGTATCGAGAACCGGCCCTGCTGTCAGACTGCCGCCCGCATCACTAAGGAGATACAGTCGGAAACGTTCAAACCCATCCTCTGTCAAGGCGCGAAGGCGGACCGTTACTTTATTAAAGTCCTTTGCTGCCATCTCGATGCCCTTCACGTAGATAGACTTCAAAGCAAGTCCCTCTTTAAAGGTATACTTCACGCTGCCTGAAAGAAGCTCCTCCTTGGAATCCGTATCCCCTGTCTCATTGTTCCATAAAGGTCTGCCTGCAGCATAGAGCACTCCGGCATTAAATATACCGTTCTCAACATACAGCTTCTCTTCCTCCGTAAGTTCCGGATCAGGATCCGGTTCGGGTTCCGGCTCTGGCTCCGGATCCGGTTCCGGTGTCGGATCGGGCTCTTTTTCCTTCGTAAATAAGATCTCCGCGACCTCCTGCTGCGCACCGGTATTCACATAACCAAAGTTGAATCCCTTGATGACACCGGAATTCTTCCACAATTCGATACTTCCAACATCAATTGTTACCGTGATAAAGCCATCGGAATCAGCTTCGCCGACCGTTATCAGCTCCTTATTGAGATTGTTGGAATCCAACACCATCCCAGCTGTATTGTCACTCAGGCTGCCTCCGGCATCTGTAAGCAAATATAACCGCCAGCGTGTAAATGCTGTGTTGTTCAGTGATCGAATACGAACCGTCATCCGGTTGAACTCTTCCGTCTTTAATTCCATGCTTTCCACATAGACGGACTTTAACGAGCCTGCTCCTTTGCCTGTATAATCATACTTCACACCGGTAGACAAGAGCTCTTCTTTTAAACTTTCCGTAGAAGAGAGAACATTATTCCAGACCGGATAACCATTGGCATACAGGATATCTGCCGGGAATTTTCCATCCGTCACTACCGTTACTACCGGATCAGGATCCGGTGTCGGCTTCTCCTTCATGGTAAAGAGTATCTCCGCTATCTCCTGCTGCGCTCCGGCATTGACATATCCGAAGTTAAAGCCGGTAATAATGCTTGCATTCTTCCACAGTTCCAGACTTCCCACATCGATAGTCACCGTGATAAAGCCGTCAGAATCTGCCTCACCGATGGTTATCAGATCCGTATTCAGGCTGCCGGAATCCACTGCCATGCCTGTCTGGTTATCACTCATGCTTCCGCCGTTATCCGTAAGGAGATACAGCCGGAAACGACTGAACGCTTTACCATCCAGCGAACGGAGCCGGACCGTCATGGTGTTGAAGTCCGATGTCTTTAACGCCATATGCTCTACGTATACTGATTTCAATGAACCTGCGCCCTGACCGGTATAATCATATTTCACGCCTGTGCTCAAGAGCTCTTCCTTCAGCTTGGCCGTAGAAGACGCCTGATTGTTCCAGACCGGATAGCCGTTGGCATACAGGATATCTGCCGGGAATCTTCCGTCCGTCACTACCGTCACCGGTGCCTCTTCCTTCTCCTTTGTAAAGTAAATATCCGCAATCTCCTGGGAGAGCCCGGAGTTCACAAATCCGAAATTAAAAGCTGTGACGGTCTTGGACATCTTCCACATATTCGTACTGCTGACATCGATCTTAACAGTCACCCAGCCATTGGAATCCGGCTTGCTGACCGTAATCGGCGCATTGTTGGCATCCGAATCCACAACCATCCCCAGAACATTGTCCGACAGGCTCCCGCTGGTATCCGTTAAAAGATACAATCGAAAACGCTTAAACTCACCCCTGTCAATGGCACGGAGCCGAACCGTCATCGTATCGAATTGTTCCGTGGAAAGCTGCATATTCTTCACATAGACAGACTTTAAGCCGTCAGCATAGCCTGCTCCCCAGGTATACTTCACTCCGGTCTGCTCTAAGGACTCTCCAATAAAACGTGTCAGACTTTCATTGTTGGAATAGACCGGATATCCGTTGGAATAGAGGATTTTGGCCGGGAATCTGCCATCGGTCACAAGCGTACCGTCCATCCCTTTTGCACCACGCTTCTGGAATCTCACATATTCAATTTCCTGATTTGGCCCTGCTACCACATAACCAAAGGAAAATGCTTTTATCGTCTTGGCGTTTATCCAGCGGTTGACCTTCGTCAAATCAACATTCACCGTGACCCAGCCATCCTTATCCGCTGCGCTGACCTCAAACATCCCCGGCACAGACTGGCTGTCCGCCACCTGGTCTGACTTAAGGTCACCATCCTTATCCGATACCAGATATAAACGCCAACGGCTGAATATGTCCCCATCTCTGGAACGGAGCTTCACTGTCATCGTATCAAACCGGGCTGCCTCTAATTCCAGATTATCAACATAGAAAGCCTTCAACCCATTAATATGCAACTGATTGTAGCTGTATTTTAAGCCGGTAGAGAGAAGCTCCCTCCGGATATTCGGTGTAGTCTTATCATCATTGCTGTAGATAGGAGATGCGATCTGGTAGAGCACGTCTGCCGGAAAGTAGCCGCTTGTCCAATCATACGCAGCGGCATCCAGCACCTTGGAGTCCTCCCAGGAAAACCGTATCTCGCTGATCTCCTGATCGGTTCCCTTGTTCACCCAGCCGAAATTAAAGCCCTTGATGGTTTCCGCATCCGCCCATTCCTGAAGGCTTCCTACCAGAACGGTCACGTCCATCCAGCCATCTGCATCGGCCTCACCTATTTTTATCAGATTCTCATTCTTCCCGGCCGTATCTATGAGCTGGTTGTTCTTAAGATCACCGCCCTTATCCGTAAGAAGATATAAGCGAAAACGTGTAAACTCATCCTCAGTCAAAGAACGCAGCCGGATCGTCATGGTATCGTATTTGGACGCCTTCATCTCTATATTATCTACATAGACGGACTTCAGCGCATTGGTGGTACCGAATGTATAACGCAGTCCGGTTTTCCTTAGCTCCTGGCTTGGCGTCGTGTTGGTCAAGTCATTATTATATACCGGCTTAGCCACCTTGTTTAAAACGTTGGCCGGAAAATACCCCTCCGTGAGAAAAGTTTCCACGTCCACGTCATCATCCGATGTCACCGGTGGCTTATCCTCTCCGGTGTCCGGTGGATTCTCCCCCTGCTGTCTGCCCCTGATCAGAACAACAGCCAGCGCAGATATTCCTACAACCACGCAGACCAGGATAACAGAAGCCAGAATGATCCATTTTTTCTTTTTCTCCATAGTTTTCTGCTCCTTCCTTTTTCCAAAAAAGAATCTTTGTTGCCGCAAACACGGCTCTTCGTTGCTTCTACAATAGCATAACGTCAATAGTTTTTTAATATCATGTTTTTCCAATTTCTGTCCTGATTTTCCAAAATCCCCGGAATATCCAAAATTTACATGGTTTCTAAAAAAATTGCGCCCTCCCCGACGCTTGTAAAACGACTCTATAGAAGATATAATAATGCAAAGCGAAGCTTTCCGCTACCAGAGAAAGGAGGTTCCGTTACCATGCGTTTAAAGGAATGTATGCAGATTGTCTCCAGGGATTCCATCATGATCGACAAATCCACCAACAGCTGTTCCCGTCTGCACAACCATCCGTTCTTTGAACTGGTCTATGTGCTCAGTGGACATGCGATCCACCATCTGGATAACACGACCATGGTTCTCGAACCCGGTGATTATTTTCTCATCGACTTAAATAGTGTCCACGGCTACAACGCATGCTCCGGAAGTGGCGAGTTTGCCATTGTAAACTGCATGTTCATGCCAGATTTTATCGATCCGACATTAAAAAGTGCCGTTGATTTCCGTTCCATGATAAACAAATACCCGACACCCTTTTCCTACTGCACCTTTGACAAGGATCCCACGCATAGGGTCTACCATGACGACAATGGGCAACTGTCTGCCCTGGTTCTTATGATGCACCAGGAATATCTGCAAAAAAAGCCGGGTTATCTGGATATCATACGTAACTGCCTGGTCAATGCCATCCTGCTCTTAACCAGAAACGAAACCTCCCGTCTCGCCGACAACACCAGAGATGTGACAAAAATTGTCCGCTCGTATGTGGTTCGACATTACAATGAACCCCTGCAGCTGTCGGACATCTGCCAAAACGTGAATTGCAGTCTGTCTCAGATCAGCAAACTTTTTAAGCGTGACACCGGGACGACTTTTCATCAATACCTGAAGTCCGTCCGTATCGCCAAGTCATGCCACCTGTTAAAGACTACAGTAAAGAGCATCGATGAGATCTCCGGGCTGGTGGGATACTCAGATCCTTCCTACTTTTATCGTGTTTTCCGGGAGGAAACAGGTCTGACACCACAGCAATACCGCAGAAATGAGAAAACCGCCGCACATTCCCAGACAGAGAAAGAGGTACTCCCAGATGAAGAACCCGCTGAACAAGAAACGCCATAAAAAAACAATCGGACGCACCTACATTCAATACTTTTTATCCTACCTTATTATTTTTACGGTACTCATCGCCGGTTTCTTCTTTATATTAAGGAACCAGATTACCCAACGCTACTTCCGGCAGCTCACCGTACAGGCTCAGGAACAGCTTGATAGCATCGCCCTGCAGTTCAGCGACGATATCATGTACCTGTCCTCCGTGGACAATTCCATAGCTTCCAATGCCAGTCTGCTCTCCGCCCGGTATGAAGCAGAGGAAAATTATCAACTTACAATATACACAGAACTCCAGAAATATGCCTCATCTACGAAAATCATCAATTCCATTATATATCTCTCCAAGACTTCCGATACACTGATATCCACAAGATATCCAATGGAATACCGGGACGGCATGTTCTATTTTCTCAAAACAGGAGAGCCTTCCCTTGCATTCGACATTTCCTCCTACTATGGAACCTCCTTTGACCAGCTCATCTACCTGTCCGGTGGTTCCATGGAGGAACTTATCTATCTGCCATCCGGCTCGCCCGATTCCAACTACCTGTTCTTCTATACACTGGACATTTCGGATATACGACAGCAATTTGCGGGTATCGTTTCCCCCGGTCTGCCCTCCATTGCCCTGGTTGATGCCGATGGACAGGTGGCTATCAGTGCCGGTGACCCTGCCATTGCATCATACCTTAAGCACATTCCGCTTTCGGAAGGTGTATATGAACTGGACGACTCCAACTCACTCTGCGTGCGTACAGGTATTCCCAGTGGTTTTTCCGTTGTATCCCTGATCTCCAATGACGCACTGCTCCATCAGATCAACACGGCATTTGCCAACTCCTATGCCATGCTGCTGCTATTGGGGATACTCGGCTTTCTGCTGGTTCTTGCAGCCATGCGCATTACCTATGTACCGCTTCATCACCTTACCAAAAAGCTTGTCTCCGATGCCGATCCGCACAACAGCCATCTGGAACTGCTGGATCAGGCCTTTTCCACGGCCACGGAGCAAAACCGACTCCTGCAGGACAAGTTGGATCATTACCAGCTCTCCATGAAGAAATCCCTGCTGAACTCGGTGGTGTTTTCCAGCTATTCCAAGGACCCGGCCTTGGTTCCCAACATCGACCAGTTTTTTGACATGAAGGCCAACAATGAATTCTTTGTTCTGTGCATAAAGACAGAGGAAAAACCGCTATCCGATTCACAGCTCCAGCAATTCTTCCTCACCATGCTGCCCGGCGATGACTCTTGTATTGTTTTAAGCGCAGATCAACAGCAGGCTGTTTTTCTCGTGAATTATACCGGACCGGAGCAGCATAAGGATAAGGTTCTGAAGGAGCTTTTAGTCAATCTTCATGAAGAAAAGGGATACCTGGGTGCCGTCAGCAGCGGCAGCAACTCTCCCATGGACATTCCCTCCCTCTATGAAAATGCCCTGGCCGCCAGTAGCCACTGGCCCTTACAACCGGTGGCCGCCTATGACGCTTTGTCACGTGCCGATGTTTCCTTAACCTATCCCCATGACAAGCTGGATCATCTGGCAGAATGTTTAAGAGAGAATGATTTTACAGGAGCCGGTCACCTGGTGGACGAGCTTTTTACCAGTATCGACCGAATTGCCACCACCGGAAGTGATCTCCCCGATTTCCTTATTCGTTGTATCCTGGTAGATATGCTGGTAACTATCATTAAGGCCATCAGTCAGACCGGAAGCAAGTTCAAGTCCTACAGTGACCTGTTCTTTGAAACCATCTATTTCTGCCGGAGCTATCCCTACCGGGAAAAAGCTGCGGAAATCTACCAGCGGACAAAGCAGCTTTTGGATCTCTGCCAACAGGAAACAGACAACCGGGTGGTTACGCCCGCCCAGATGCGGCAGCGGATGGAGTCTTCCTACTGCGATCCCGATTTTTCCATCGCACTTATGGCAGACAGCTTCCATGTCAGCATCGCCTACATGAGCTATCTGTTCAAGAAAGAGCTGAATATCAACTTTTCCGACTACCTGTGGGAACTGCGTCTGAAAAAAGCCCAGGATCTCCTGCTTACCACAGACATGTCCATTGATGAGGTCAGCGTCGCTGTGGGCTATCTGACGCCCTCCAGCTTCCGCAGGAAGTTCAAGCAGGAAACCGGGCTTACTCCATTGCAATATCGTACCGGACAAAAAACAGAGGGGTAATCCGCTAAGGCCCCTCTGTCTTTTTTACGATGTTTATCTCTACTTTATCCGCACGATCGGCGTCTTCAATATTCCCATAGGCCTCTGCTGATATTCATAGGCCCACTTTTGTCCCTCGCTGCGCCAGTAATCCGGCGTAATACCCACATATTTCTTGTCTGCTTCCAGATTGTGAAGGGCAGAAAAGGTATTGTATCGGTTCCCGTATAGGATATATGTGAGTTTGTGTATCCCCGGTTCCATATCGTGGATCGTCCGCTTAAATGGTGCATAAAGGATGCTTCCCTGTTCTTTGCCGTCCGCCAACACCTTTATCATAGCGCCTCGAAAATACGATATTTCAATCTCTACATCGGATGCTTCTTCCAGCACAATCTCTGTATGATACTGTATGTTTCCTCCATAAAAGGCAAGCCCCTGCGGAACCACCGAACCGTAAGAAAGCTTCTCCGGAAGCTCCGTAATATATGCCTTTCTTCCCACGC
Source organism: uncultured Lachnospiraceae bacterium (assembly GCA_934434905.1). Lineage (GTDB taxonomy): Bacteria > Bacillota > Clostridia > Lachnospirales > Lachnospiraceae > 14-2. The sequence continues at coordinate 9,887 of CAKSAI010000035.1, forward strand.
AGTTAACTCCGAAGCTTCCCAGCAGGTAGCAATTTTCCAGATCGGTCCGCATTCCAAAGGGCATAACGATCTCCAGAATGTTTTTCCCCTTTCTGACCGGAGGTAACGGAACCGTACGGACGTATTTGTCCACATAATAGCCACAATCCTTATTTTCCACCGCTTCTCCGTTCCAGGTAAGCTTTACTTTATCCGGATTCTCCAGCGCCAGTAACGGCTTGGGATACTCGATACGGCTCTCAATGCAAAACTGCAGTCTCAGCGTGTGATCCTCCGGCTCATCCCGAACAACCCACGGCTGCACCACCTTACTCCTTCTGGAGGCGAGCCCCAGCTCCCGTCTCACAACCTCGTCAACCCGCATGATCTCCTCCGTCTCCCGCCAGGCCCCGCCATCCACGGCAAACCGGGCCATGTCCAGCAGAAGGACGTTGGGTTCCTCCAGGGTAAACGACGTCTCAGAAGAAACCGTAATTTCCCGAAGAAGCTTCTTTGGCGTGTCCTCCGGATATGCCCCCTCCTGTTCCCGTCTTTCCAGCTTGATCAAAAGAGAGGTATTGATATATACCGTGGCATATATACGTGTGACTTCATCTTTGTTTTCATAGGAGATATTCCGTATCTCTCCTGTTTGTGTATCGTACAAGAACGGCTCATAGGTTCCCTTCACATCGATGGTTATCCTTTGCTCCCTGGTGATGTGGGCAAGCTCCGGCTTTTCTGTATTTACTACGAAGAGCCACAGATCCTCTCCGTCCTTTCTGAGTTGATACAGGAGATGTTCCGTCAGATATCCGTTCTTGTCCCGCATGAAAACATCATGCTGATCCCTGAGCAGACGATACAATGCTGCTCTGCTGTGTGGAAGCTGCTCCCCGCTCTCTGCAAGAAGCCTTGCCGCCTCCGAAGACTTGCCCAGTGACAGACAGGGAAGCTGTCCCATAAAGATAAGCCTGCCGCCCTGCCGACGGAATTCAGTCAGGATACGGATGGTATGGGGACGCAGGGTGACGCAGTCCTCCACAATGACGGTATCGTATGTCATTTTTCCAACGCACAGAGGTGCGCCGCCAGCCTCACACAGTTCCTCCAGAAGCGACTCCGCAAGATAGTCAAAGTCCACGGACCCGGTAAGGAGCCACTCCGCAAGCTCCTTAAAATGTTGCTCCATCTCGCGCCTTTCAACCGATGTCTCCGCCCTGGATCCACTGATAAGCCAAAAGCTCTCGATTGGGTGGAGCACTGCCGTCCGCACCTGGGCCGTGCCTCTGGTCATGGCCGTATTCACCCGTGCAAAGTGATCCTCCACCTGCTTATATTCCCGATACCAGGGCGACTGATAGAAGATGGAGGCCGGATAGTCCCGCTTGCCCTCCCCCTTCATTGTCAGCCAGGACAAATGCGGCACACGAACGGTAACACCCAGACATGCCTGCCAGTCTCCCTGACGCTTATGTCCCGCCAGGGTAAAGTCCCAGCCAGTCACCCCGTACATCTCCGAGAGCATACCCTCCTTCCCATATTGACGAACCACAGACTGACACTGCTTTGCAGTGGTGAAGCTGTCTTTGTCAAACAACAGATCCATACCGGGGAGCTGCATTTCCCGGTACAACCTCATGACATCGCCATTGTAGGCAGATGCCGTATCCAGCGTATCTTCTCCCATCAGATGCCCCGTGAGCATAATCCCCTTCCCGGCGCACCACCGCCCGATATTATCCATATAGCTTTCCGCGAACCGTTCGCTCACATGACGATAATATTGATATTTTACTGCATTTCCATCCCGGCGCGGAATGTGGAAGAAAAGTTCCGGCAAAGCTTCTTCGATACGTTGACCGTACTGTCTCTCGTAGCTGTCGCCAAAATCCATCGTCCAGGGCAGCCACGCCTCCTCCTCAGAGGTGCCTGACATCGGAAGCTTACGCAGCAGCACCGACGGTTCATCGGTAAAAATTGCCGGGATCGTGCCGCCGAATTCGTCCCCCTCCTCTTTTTCATACGCATCGTAGGTTCGCTGTATAAACGCATCTATCGCTTCTTTTGACAAAACATCCACGTAGGATTGGAGATTATACCGGGGTTCTTCCCCCGGCTGGGTACATATAAAGAAATACCATTTGTTTGCGCCCGGTTCGTTCCGCTCCACCCTGCGATAGCCCGTCATTTCTCCATATTCGTTTATGGATATGTCATAGGCCCCAACAAAATAAGGAATCCCTTCTTCGCGTGCCCGCTCGGGCACTTCGGTGGATTCCATATCCTTCTTTGTCATCCGTAAGAATCTCTGCCGATAGCGGATATGCTCCGTGATAAACCCTCCGGCATAGCCGGAGGGCCACCGGTCCTCATCGTAGAGACAGGCCTTCATCCCTCTTTTCTTCGCCTCATCCGTGCAGTACCGGACAGCCTCCATAAATTCCTCACTCAGGTAAGGGATCTCCATCCCCTGCCTTACATGCATATGGAAGCCGCCAAAGCCCATTTCCTGAAATATAGCAATCTGTTCCGCCAGTTCCTCCCGATCCAGCCCTGCATTCCAGGCCCAGAATGGTGCTCCCCGGTATTCACTGCCCGGCATTTCAAAGCACTCTCTGCTTAACGCTTCTTCCTGATCCTTTTCGTACAACATCTTTTTATCCTTTCACTGCTCCAATCATAACACCCTTCACAAAAAACTTCTGTATAAACGGATACAGACACAGCATGGGTAAGGAGGAAACCACAATAATACTGTATTTCATCGTCTGTGCCAGCTGCAGCTGCTCCGTCACCGCATCAGAACCTACCAGGGTCTCCGAGAAACGGCTGCTTGTCAGCAGAAGCTCCCGCAATACCGTCTGAAGAGGTCTCAGGTTCTCATCATAGATGTACAGCAGTGCCGTATAGAAATCGTTCCAATGGCTCACCGCATAGTACAAGCCCACCACCGCCATCACCGATTTGGATAACGGGAGTACAATTTTCATGAGATATTGGGCGGAATTGGCCCCATCCAATATAGACGCCTCGTACAATTCCTCCGGGATGCTGTTGATAAAATAAGTCCGCATCACCAGCATATTATACACGGAGATGGCTCCCGGAAGGATCATTGCCCAGCGTGTATCCAACAGCCCCAGCCTGCTCACCACCAGATATTTTGCTATCATACCTCCGCTGAAATACATGGTAAAAAGTATCAGCAGCAGCAATATCTTTCCCGGAACAAAATCCTTTCTGGAAAGCGGATAAGCGCAGCATATCGTCAGGATCAGGTTCAGCGCCGTACCGGCAACCGTATAAAAGATTGTATTGCCATATCCGGCCCATAGCTGCTTGTACTCAATCAGTGCTTTATACGCTGTCGTAGTGATCTCCTTGGGAAGCAGCAGCACATTTCCAAGCCACACCTGGGCCGGACTGCTGACAGAAGCTATCACGATGAACCACAACGGCCAGAGAAAGATGACCAGAAGCAGAACCATGACCAGCACATTTACAATATCAAAAACTTTATCGTTGGCAGAACCCTTTCTCCGCCTCGCTGCTATGTATGATTTCATTCCGATGCCTCCTAAAACATGCTTTCTCCTGCAACCTTTTTGCTGATCTTATTGGCACTCACCAAGAGCAGGACGTTGATGACCGTATTAAACAGATTGATCGCTGTGGAATAGCCGTAATTGCTCTTTAACAGCCCCACTTCGTACACGTACGTGGATATCGTGGAGGCTGCCGATTTATTCAGGTCGTTCTGCAATAAAAACACTTTCTCGAAGCCCAGATTCATCACCGAGCCAAAGCGCAGGATCAGCATCATCACTATGGTAGACTTGATGGATGGAAGATCCACATGAATGATACGCTGAAGCTTGGATGCTCCGTCTATAATAGCTGCCTCGTGCATTTGATAGTCCACGCCGGACAATGCCGCAATATAAATGATCGCGCTCCATCCAATGCTCTGCCATGCTCCGGACCATACGTAGAGATGCTTAAACCACTCCGGTTTTGCCAGGAAATCCACGGCCTCCAGCCCCACCAGCTGCCGCAGCATATTAAACACCCCGGTATCCACATTACAAAATATGGTGATCATACTGCACAGCACTACCGTTGAAATAAAATGCGGCGCATAAGATACCATCTGCACGGTTTTCTTTAAAAAACGATTCCTCAGATAGTTGAGCATTACCGCAAACAGAATCGGAAGCGGAAAACACACCAACAGGCTGTACAGGCTCAGTGTCAATGTATTGCGGATGAGGTTTCCAAAATTATAGGAGGAAAAGAACCGGATAAAATGATCCAGCCCCACCCACGGACTTCCCATGATTCCAAGCTTCGGCTTGAAGTCCTTAAACGCCAGCAATATTCCATACATTGGTGCATAGTGGAAGATTGCGAAATATGCGATCACCGGCAATATCATCACATACAATATCCAGTTTTTCTTCACATCAATGCGAAGTCTTCGGAAAATATTGTGCATATGTCTGCTCCTTTACCTACTTCGCTTTTTCATAAGCCTTTGTGTATATCTCCATCATCTGTTCCAATCCCATATCCTTTAACGTCTTCACATAAGCGTCCCAGGAGCTATCCAGAGGGATCTGTCCGGTCACTACCTGCGCAAGATACTGCGATACATAGGAATCCACATCTGCCTTGATATCTGCAATGGTTTCCCGTTCTTTTAAAGAATAATTCAGGACAGGGATCGGCAAGGTTCCAAGTGCATATATCTTCTCCCGCTGCTGGTTCAGATACACCTCATCCGGATCTATCTCCGCCGACATGTTATACCAGATTTCCGGCTGGGCAGAAGGGTGTACTGCCGTCCCCTGTATGGTGCTGCTGGCACGCACAGTAGCGACGCTGTCTCCATAGCCGTTACCAAGCAGCCACTCCCAGCTTCCGTCCTCCTTCAACTGGTAAGTCTCCCCTTCTACACCCATCCAGGCCAGTCTTGCGCCCTCCTCTGTATAGAAGTAATCTGCCCAGGCCACCACTACCTCCGGATGCTCGCACAGATCCGTAATGGCCAGCGCCTTGTCTGCCCATGGCTCCTGAATAGGGAAAGTTCCTTCCTGGAAAGGTGTCAGTATGATATAATCATCGTCATTCTCTCTTCCTACCACCTGGAAGGATGCATTGTCAAAAAAAGCACCATACAAGTCTGCACTCTGTCCCTTTGTCCGCATCTGATCCGTATTCTGGGTAAACGCATTCTTATCCAGCAATCCTTCCTGGTACAGCTTTCTGGCAAAGGCCAGAAACTCCTTGTAGGATTCATGCGTACATACATATTGCAGCTTTCCATCTATAACCGCCAGATACGTATCATTATCATAAGCATAATTCTGATAAGCCATCAGGTACATCACGCCTGTGCTGGTATTTGCCGTATACGGTATCTCATCATTGGGATCTCCGTTCCCATTTGCATCCTTTTCCTTGAAAGCCTTTAATACCTGATACAGTTCGTCATAGCTGGTTGGCTCCGCCAGCCCCAGATTATCCAGCCAGCGCTTGTTGATCCACATTGGTGTGGTGATGGCATACTTATCATTCTGCATAGGCAGTGAATATACATGCCCATCCTCTGCCGTGATGTAGTCCCAGCCATCGGTCTTATCCAGCATCGCCGTAAGATTCGGCGCATATTTGCGGATCAGATCCTCCAGCGGGATCAGAATTCCTTCCAGTCCGTACTGGTTGGCCGGAACGCCTGTTTTTATCAATACGTCCGGATATTTATCCCCACTGTTCAAAAGCAGGTTCCGCTTCTCCGTCATCTCGGAGCTCAGCACATTCGTAAGATCAAAATCAATGTTTGCCCTGTCTAAGGACATCTGCCAGGCAAGGCTGTCTGTCAATGCATACTGTCCATTCATGACCGCCAGTCCGGTAAAGGTCATCTTCTCTTCCAGCGGAAATACAACCGGCTCTGCATTCTCTACCCCGGAATTCTTGTTGGGACCATTGTCCTTACCACTTCCGTTACCGCAAGCTGTAAGCGAGGTCATGGCCAGTGCCGCCGCCATAATAAGTGCTGCAATTTTTTTCATTTTCATTTCAGGTTTCCTCCTTTTTCTTGTTCCATATAGGAAAATCATACTTTATCAAAACAGGCTTTTGGTCACAGCGAATACGGCAACGGTATCGCCTGTTCGCCATCCTTCGTGACAAAATGATGGGGAATCCCAAGCTCCTTCACCCACTCCCGCGTCTCTACCGTTTTCCAGGGTCCGGTATTATAGCCGCCTCCCCGGTCGTTATTCCACAGCCAGTCGGGTGTATTCCACAGACAGGCTTTTGGCTGCACCGCCTCATAAAAGCTCTTTTTTACACCGCTCTGCCCATGGTGTGCCATCTGTACAAAGTCAGCTTGAAGCTCCTCTCTGGGAACACGGTCCAGCACATCGTCTCCTGCCTCCTCTCCCAGATCCCCTACAAACAGAATACGCTGCCCTTCAACATCCAGCCGGAATACCACCGAGGAATTGTTGATTACATTCATGCAAAACCGTTCATCCGGCACCCGCAGTACTGTGAACTCTGCCGACCCTGCATAAAGGTGCTGCCCCTGTTCAAAGGAATGGCAGATATCCGGATGGGCATCACGAAAGCGGTTAAATTCCATTGTGAACCTTGCATTATCAGATCCGGCAAAATCATGTTCTTTATAGAATTCATACGGTCATAACCTGCTGTATATCGACTTCACATTTAATGGATTTGGTTTGGAAAAGATCTCCAGCAAGGC
>CAKSAI010000036.1 GCA_934434905.1 uncultured Lachnospiraceae bacterium
GTTCAGGTCTTCTCTTATCTCTGATTTCAGCTGCGTACTGGCCAACTTTTTCTTTGTCGATACCGGAAACGATGATCTTGTTGCCATCTACCTTGGATTCCAGTCCTTCCGGATCTTCCATATCCACCGGATGTGAATAACCCAGGTTCAGGGTCAGCACCTTACCGGCCTTGGAAGCACGGTAACCAACGCCGTTTACTTCCAGTTCCTTGGTGTAGCCCTGGGTAACACCGATAACCATATTGTTGATCAGTGTTCTTGTCAATCCATGCAGGGATTTCATCTTCTTCAGATCATTCGGTCTTGTGACGAGGATCTCCTCGCCCTCCTTCTTGATCTCCATTTCAGCGGGAAGCGTTCTTTCCAGCGTTCCCTTAGGACCTTTTACAGTCACATGATTATTTTCTGCTATCTCTACAGTTACGCCTGCAGGAATCGCGATTGGCATTCTTCCTATACGTGACATGCCCGTACCTCCTACCATACGTAGGCAAGAACTTCTCCGCCTACAGCTAATTTTCTTGCTTCTTTGTCAGTTACAATGCCCTGGTTGGTGGAAAGGATCGCAATCCCCAATCCGCCAAGCACTCTCGGAATATCCTCCTTGCCTGCGTATACACGAAGGCCCGGCTTGGAAATCCTCTTAAGTCCTGTAATGATCTTCTCATTTTTATCTTTGCCGTATTTTAAGGTAATACGGATTGTTTTGAAGTTGCCATCTTCAATGATTTCATACTTCTCGATGTAGCCTTCCGTGTAGAGGATCTCTGCGATAGAGTTCTTCATCTTGGATGCCGGTACATCTACGGTGTCATGCTTCGCAGTATTTGCATTACGGATTCTTGTAAGCATATCTGCAATCGGATCACTTATAGTCATGTTATTTCGTTCCTCCTATTCTCTCTTTTTAAGGATTTAAGGATCTAAGGAAGCCTACCAGGAAGCCTTCTTAACACCCGGGATCTGTCCCTTGTATGCTAACTCGCGGAAGCAGATTCTGCAGATTCCGTATTTTCTTAAATAAGCATGTGGGCGGCCACAAATTTTGCAACGAGTATATTCTCTGGTAGAGAATTTCTGCTTGCGCTGCTGTTTGATCTTCATAGATGTTTTTGCCATTGAAATTCCCTCCTATTATTTTGCAAATGGCATATTGAACTGAGTCAATAATTCACGTGCTTCTTCGTCCGTTTTCGCGGTGGTAACAAAGATAACGTCCATGCCGCGCACCTTGTCAACCTTGTCATACTCGATTTCCGGGAAGATCAGCTGCTCCTTGATACCAAGTGCATAATTTCCTCTTCCATCGAAGGCATTGGGGTTAACGCCGCGGAAGTCACGTACACGGGGCAGAGCCAGGTTGATGAGACGGTCAACGAACTCATACATCTTCTCGCCTCTCAACGTAACCTTACAGCCGATGGCCATACCCTCACGAATCTTGAAGTTCGCGATAGACTTCTTCGCCTTGGTAACAATGGCCTTCTGTCCGGTGATGGTCTCCAGATCCTTCATGGCTGCCTCTAAAAGCTTGGCATTCTCTTTTGCCTCACCGACGCCCATGTTGACGACAACCTTTTCAAGCTTCGGTACCTGCATCACATTTTTATACTCAAATTTTTTGATCATAGCCGGTACGATCTCATTTTGATATGTTTCCTTTAATCTACTCAACTTGATGGACCTCCTCTCTTAAGATTAATCGATCACTTCGCCAGTGGATTTGGCAAAACGTACTTTCTTGTCGCCGTCCATCTTGAAGCCAACTCTTGTGGCCTTTCCCTTATGAACGTACATCACGTTGGAAATAGAAATGGGGCCTTCCTGATGAACGATACCGCCCTGCTGGTTCGCCATGCTGGGCTTTGTGTGCTTCGTGATCATATTGATCCCTTCCACAACTACCGTATTCTTTTCCTTGTTTACAGTAATGACCTTACCTTCTTTATCCTTTTCTTTTCCGGCGATCACCTTCACGACGTCGCCTTTCTTGATCTTTAATGTTGCCATGACCTACCTCCTATAATACTTCAGGGGCCAGGGAAACAATCTTCATGAACTGCTTCTCCCGGAGCTCCCTGGCAACCGGTCCAAAGATACGGGTTCCCCTGGGTGTCTTGTCGTCTTTCACGATAACAGCCGCATTTTCATCAAATTTGATATAAGAACCGTCCTTACGACGTGCGCCCTTTACGGAGCGAACTACTACAGCCTTGACTACATCGCCCTTCTTTACAACGCCGCCTGGCGTTGCATCTTTGACCGTAGCTGTGATAATATCACCAATGTTTGCATATCTTCTGGTAGAACCGCCCATAACACGAATGCAGAGGAGCTCCTTTGCTCCGGTGTTATCAGCGACCTTCAGCCTGCTTTCCTGTTGAATCATGCCGGTAGCCTCCTTTATTTTGCTCTCTCAACGATTTCCACAAGTCTCCATCTCTTATCCTTCGATAAAGGCCTTGTTTCCATTACTCTGACGGTATCACCGATCTTGCACTCGTTGTTCTCGTCATGTGCTTTTAATTTATAAGTCTTCTTAACGATCTTGCTGTACAGAGGATGTCTCACGTTGTCCTGGACAGCTACCACAATGGTCTTATCCATCTTATCGCTTACAACCTTGCCGGTACGCATTTTTCTAAGATTTCTTTCCACGATTGTTTGCTCCTCTCTGTAGGATTATTCCGCAGCGTTGGCCTTCTCAGTAATAACCGTCTGAATCCTTGCGATATTCCTTCTTACCTCTTTGATCCTTCCGGTATTATCTAACTGATTGGTCGCATTCTGGAATCTTAAATTGAAAAGTTCTTTCTTTGCCGCAACTAACGATTCGTTAAGCTCAGCCGCAGATTTGGTTTTTAAATCCTCTACATATTTATTACTCTTCATTTGATTCACCGCCTTCTAAGTCTGCACGCGAAACTACTTTGCACTTACAGGGTAATTTGTGTGTAGCAAGACGCAGCGCCTCGCGGGCTACATCCTCTGTTACGCCGGAGATCTCGAACATCACACGGCCCGGCTTTACAACTGCCACCCAGTACTCCAAGGTTCCTTTACCGGAACCCATACGGGTCTCAGCCGGCTTCGTTGTTACCGGTTTGTCCGGGAAGATCTTGATCCATACCTTACCGCCACGCTTGATGTAACGGGTCATTGCGATACGGGCCGCCTCGATCTGATTGGACTTGATCCAGCATGGCTCCATTGCAACAATACCGAACTCACCGTTTGTAATCTTATTTCCTCTCAACGCCTTTCCAGCCATAGAACCACGGAACTGTTTACGACGTTTTACTCTTTTTGGCATTAACATTATTTATCGCTCCCTTCCTTTGCCGCCTTTTTGGGAAGAACTTCGCCATTGTAGATCCACACCTTAACGCCAACCTTGCCGTAGGTGGTATCTGCTTCGGCAAAACCATAATCGATATCTGCTCTTAATGTCTGAAGTGGGATAGTTCCCTCGCTGTAGAATTCTGTCCGGGCGATATCTGCACCGCCAAGACGTCCGGAAACGGCACTCTTGATTCCCAGAGCTCCCGCCTTCATACTCCTGGACATGCAGGACTTCATTGCCCTACGGAATGACACACGATTCTCCAACTGCTGTGCGATATTCTCCGCTACAAGCTGTGCATCGCGATCCGGCCGCTTGATCTCCTTGATGTCAACCACCAGCTTCTTCTCTGTGTACTTCTGAAGCTCAGCCTTCACCTTCTCGATCTCTGCTCCGCCTTTTCCGATGACAACACCCGGCTTCGCTGTGTAAAGAACAACCTTCACACGGTCGGATGCGCGCTCGATCTCAATCTTGGAAACACCGGCGCTGTATAATTTTTTCTTCAAAAACTCTCTGATATTGTAATCTTCTACTAAATAGTCTGCAAACTCACCCTCTGCATACCATTTGGAATCCCAGTCCTTGATTACTCCTACTCTTAAGCCATGAGGATTCACTTTCTGTCCCATGTTTGCCCTCCTATCTCTCATTCAGCACAATTGTAATATGGCTCATTCTCTTCTCGATCCTGTATGCCCTGCCCTGTGCCCTCGGTCTGATTCTTTTCATCGTAGGTCCTTTATTTGCGTAACACTCTTCCACATAAAGGTTATCTGCGTTCATGCCATTGTTGTTCTCTGCGTTGGCGATAGCAGACTTCAATAACTTCTCTATCACGCCTGATGCGTATCTCGGATTGTATGCCAGGATTCCAAGCGCTGTCTGAACGTCTTTTCCACGGATCGCATCCAGCACGAAGCATGCCTTCTGAACGGATATCCGAGCGTAAGACAGCTTTGCGGACGGCCTGGTATCTTTCTGTGCATTTCTTTCTCTCTTGATCTGACTTCTATGTCCCTTAGCCATGGATGAAACCTCCTTTCACTTTCTTAGATTAACGAACCTTTGATTTCTTCTCGTCTTTTCCATGTCCCCGGTAGGTTCTGGTAACATCGAACTCACCCAGCTTGTGTCCAACCATATCCTCTGTCACATATACAGGCACATGCTTTCTTCCGTCATGAACAGCAAATGTATGTCCTACAAACTGTGGAAAGATTGTGGAACGACGGGACCAGGTCTTGATGACCTGCTTGTTGCCCGCTGCGTTCATGGCGTCTACTTTTTTCAACAGACTTGCATCTGCGAATGGTCCTTTTTTCAGTGAACGAGCCATAAATGTTATCCTCCTTATTTCAATGCCTTACCGTCGCGTCTTCTCACGATAAGCTTGTTAGATTGTTTGTTCTTCTTCCTTGTCTTCAATCCAAGAGCAGGTTTGCCCCATGGTGTGCATGGACCCGGACGACCGATTCCGGTCTTACCTTCACCACCACCGTGTGGATGGTCATTGGGGTTCATAACCGAACCACGTACTGTCGGGCGGATACCCATGTGACGCTTACGTCCTGCCTTACCAACATTGATCAGGTTGTGCTCACCGTTGCCTACAACACCAATGGTTGCGCGGCAGATGATCGGAACCATTCTCATCTCTCCGGAGGGAAGTCTTAAGGTTGCATACTTGCCTTCCTTCGCCATCAGCTGTGCGCTGTTTCCTGCTGCACGAACCAGCTGGCCGCCCTTGCCGGGATACAGCTCAATATTGTGTACCTGCGTACCAACCGGGATCTTATCCAGCGGCAGGCAGTTACCGACTCTTACTTCAGCTTCCGGTCCGTTCATGACCTTCATGCCGTCTGTCAGACCTTCCGGAGCCAGAATGTAGGCTTTCTCGCCGTCTGCATAGCAGATCAGAGCGATGTTTGCCGAACGATTGGGATCATACTCGATTCCGATAACGGTTGCGAGGATTCCATCCTTCTTGTTACGCTTGAAATCAATGATTCTGTATTTCCTTCTGACGCCGCCTCCGCGATGCCGAACAGTGATCTTACCCTGATTATTACGACCAGAATTCTTCTTCAGGGAAACCAGCAAGGACTTCTCCGGTGTTACCTTGGTAATCTCAGAAAAATCGGAACCGGTCATATGCCTTCTGGAAGGTGTATATGGGTTATATGTCTTGATTCCCATTGTTGTTCTCCTTTCAATGCGTTTTAATTATCGTGTCTTTTCTGACACATAGTGTGTTCCGCCCGACTTACAGTCCAGCAAAAATCTCAATATCCTTGCTGTCTTCTGTGAGCTGAACAATGGCCTTCTTGGTCTTGGCTGTTTTTCCGACAACCATACCGCGCCGCTTTTTCTTACCGTCGATGTTCATGGTGTTGACGCTCTTGACCTTAGCGCCTTCGAACATCTTCTCGACAGCTTCCTTGATCATGGTCTTGTTTGCTTCTGGATGAACAAGAAATGTGTATTTCTTTTCCGCCATGATGCCCATGCTTTTCTCCGTGATCACCGGTTTGAGGATTACATCATAATATTGAATGTTTGCCATTATGCATACACCTCCTCGATGGTTGCTACAGCAGCCTTGGTAGCTACTACTGTATCATATTTTAAGATATCATATACGTTGATGGTGTTGGTCAGTGCAGTCTTGACAGCCGGGATGTTCTTGGCGGACATTACTACATTCTGATCATTGTCGTTCAGGACAACCAGAGCCTTCTCAACCTTCAGGTTGTTTAAGACCTCCTGGAATTTCTTTGTCTTGATCTCATCCAGCTTCAGCTCATCAAGTACAATGAACTTGTTGTCATTCACTTTGGATGTAAGGGCAGACTTAAGAGCCGCTCTCTTCTCCTTCTTATTCAGCTTGAAGCTGTAGTCTCGCGGTACCGGTGCAAATACAACTCCGCCGCCTGTCCATTGCGGAGCACGGATAGAACCCTGTCTTGCATGTCCGGTTCCCTTCTGCCTCCAGGGCTTTCTTCCACCGCCGCTGACTTCGGAACGTGTCTTTGCCTTCTGCGTTCCCTGACGGTTGTTTGCCAACTGCTGAACTACGGCCATATGCACCAGGTGCTCGTTGATCTTCGCGCCAAACACTGCGTCGTTCAGTTCAAGGCTTCCAACTTCTTTGCCTTCCATATTATAAACAGCTACGTTAGCCATCGTTAAGTTCCTCCTTTCCTAATCAGCACTATCTTGCGACTTTGACTGATTCCTTGATTGTCACTAAAGATTTCTTGGGTCCGGGTACTGCACCCTTAACCAACAACAAATTGTTCTCAGCGTCTACTCTGACAACCTCCAGATTCTGGATGGTGATCCGCTTGTAGCCCATGTGTCCCGGCATCTTCTTGCCCTTGAACACCTTGCTGGGGCTGGAGCATGCGCCATTGGAACCAGCGTGACGATGGAATTTCGAGCCGTGAGCCATGGGTCCTCTGGACTGTCCATGTCTCTTGATAGCGCCTTGGAATCCTTTACCCTTAGAGATTGCGGTTGCATCTATCTTGTCGCCTTCTGCGAAGATGTCAGCCTTGATCTCATCCGCAAGCTTATAATCGGCTGCGTTCTCGAACTTGAACTCCCGGACATAACGCTTGCAGGAAACGCCTGCCTTTGCAAAATGTCCTTTCTCGGCCTTGTTCACACCGTGTCTGTTACGGATTTCTTTCTTACCTGCAGCGTCCTTGTTCACAATCTTTTCCTTCTTGTCAACAAAACCAACCTGCACTGCGCTGTATCCATCGTTTTCTACTGTCTTGATCTGTGTAACCACGCATGGACCAGCCTGTAATACAGTAACCGGCGTCAGAACGCCGTCTGCATTGAAGATTTGAGTCATTCCGACTTTTGTAGCTAAGATCGCTTTCTTCATTCTTTCTTTACCTCCTGTTTTTCTACAGCGGAACGCTTCATACCCAGTTCACTGGGGGCAGCGGAACCGTTCATCCTAGAACAGTTGGATGTTCCGGATTTTTCCTTAATGAAAGGATTACTTTGTTTTCATTTTGATATCAATGTACACACCTGCGGGCATTTCCAGTCTGGATAATGCGTCAACCGTCTTCTGGGTCGGTGCAATGATATCAATGAGTCTCTTGTGGGTTCTCTGCTCGAACTGTTCTCTGGAATCCTTATACTTGTGAACAGCTCTCAAGATGGTAACTACTTCCTTCTTAGTAGGAAGGGGTACCGGTCCGCTCACCTGTGATCCATTCTTCTTGACAGTTTCGATGATCTTCTTCGCAGATGCATCCACCAGCTGATGGTCATATGCCTTCAGTGTGATTCTCATTACTTGACTTGCCATAAAAAAAGTCGCCTCCTTTTCGCACTCTAATAGCAGTACGACAAGCGGTGACTGTACACTCTCCCGTGTGTATCTTATAGATTCTCACACGTCGTTTCTACACTCTTGGTAGACATTTGTTTGAGTACAGTGACTTGTCGCCAGTTTCCTAACTTGACATTCGCTCCACGGAAAAACCTGCCACGTGGGCAGCAACCTCACGCTTCATAGCTATCAATGCCACAGCACGTATTAGTATACATGAGATTTTTGGGGATTGCAAGAACTTTTTTTCATGAATTGTACTTTTTTTAGTACAATTTAGTTTTTTTGCCCCTCCGCCCTTTTATAGTCACTGGGAGACATGCCGATCTGCTGCTTAAACACGCGCCGGAAGCAATGCGCGGACGCGAAATTCACCTGCTCCGCGATCCCCTCTATGCTCATCCCGGTGGTCTTGAGCAGTTCACAGGCATAAGTAATCTTTTTTTCAATCAAATAGTCGCGGATGGTAATCCCTGTTTTTTCCTTAAAAAGATGTGCGAGATAATACTCACTGTAGGAAAGCTTGTCAGCAATACTCTTTACATTGGGAATGTTCTGATATTCCCGGTCGATGTACCGTACAACCTGGTATACCGTGAAACAGGCGGGCCGCTTCTCCACAACTCTATTCTTTGTCCCCGTAAGTCCGCCACCAAGCATCCGTTCCAATGTCATGAGAATCTGCATCAGATAATTGCTGACCATCCGTTCGCTGCTTGCATCCCAATGATAGAATTCATCCAGGATCAGCTCCGACAGTTTCTTTATTGTGGAATCATCGGTTCTCACAAAGCAGTTGTGTTTCTTCACTGCCCGGATAAATCCGCCCACCGCCTCGTTCTCCGAAGAGGCAATAAACCCCATGCAGAAATAGCGCAGATTCTCATCCGCCCCGGCCTCGATCCTATGACGGCATCCCTTCTTTATATAATGAACCTGGCCCGCGCTTACCTCCTGGCAACAGTCATCTGCATAGATCCTTGCCTTCCCGGAGATCACATAGGTGATCTCATCACACCATTGCAGGTGGTCGTAAATCTCCCCGCCCCGCAGAAGCGAAAGCTCCGATGCCTGAAAGAGCGTGCCAGCCGGAAGCTCCACGCCCTCTCTGAAAGCATTGTCACATATGAATTGCCGGATCGTCAACGGCAAAGCTGCGTGAACCTCTTTCTTTCCCATTCCGCTTCCCCTCCTTGTACTCTGCTATCGCTGTTCGATGCAGGGCATAAGCATGTACGGCGACGGTTCAAACACATTATGCTCCTCCGTCAACCCGGTGCCGTATTCGATCAGTATACTCCCCCGGTCAGGATTCTCATGACTGCGGGCACACCTGTTCCGCAAGATATTGTTTCGTAAAGTCAACCCTTCAAAGGATGTCAGTATCATGGCTCTTCTTGGATACTCCTCCAGGCAATTATCCTCTATGGTTATATTCTTAAATACAGGAAACGGGGAGCGGAAGACTGCCTCCGAATCACTCACCGTTGACGTAGGGTTCGGATAGTCGGAATTCTTGATGGGGATCCCTTCCATCGTATAATTACTCATATAGATCACGCCCCGGTTCCAATCGTTCACATCGCAGCCGATCATCCGATTGTTTCGGATCACCAGATTCTTCACGCCCCTTCCCTCGCTCCATGCAGAGCTGATCCCTGTCTCTATCTGTATCGCTGCGCCCTGGGTATGATAAAACTCGCAGTCTTCGATCCGCCCATCATCTGCATGAACCAGAATGCCCCTGGCACGGTTTTCGTGAAAACGGCAGCGCCGAATCTCAAAGTTGGAAGAATTCCGGGACATGTTATAGATCACCGTTCTCTCCACAACCACTTTGGGGACATCCATGCTCAGCGTATACCGATATCCGCCGTCCACCTGCTCCGCCTCCACGATTTCTGCCGTATAGCCCGCAGGCGAGAGATCCATGTTTGTGAAGGTAAGTATCTCGCCCTTTTTAAACACCGCATTCAGCGCAATCACATTCGCCTTCCCCTCTACGGCCGACGCACCGCTATAGACACAATCGTGGATATTGATACCATCGTCTCCCTGGTAGCCAAAGTCGCAGTCCTCAAACAGCATATATCCATCTGTCCCCGCCAGGAACACCCCATCCACCGTGGTGGTTATGTACCTTCGCTCATAGGGCGGCAGCGTAATATGTACCCGATGAAAATAGAAATGACTGCAATAGCGTCTCGCATCAAATCCAGAGCCGGGCGCGCCGTAAATACTGAGATCCTCAAACACGATATTCTTGCATTCCTGTATCAAAAAAACGCCGCCGTTATACATGTAATGACGCACCAGATAGTAACCGCCCTCCCGTAAAATGCCTATTCCGGGCTTCTCCGGCTTGAAATAACACCGATAACGCTTCTCGCCGATGCGCTCCCGCCTCTGAAAGCTCTCACGCTGATTGCCATCGACGTTGTACTCAAGGCCTCCCTCGACCCCCGGCGTGAAGGTCACCGGATTTACGGCATTTAAGCTGACAAACAGCGCACGATCCGGGATATCCCGATCCTCCATACACCGAAAGTCTACATATTCCGCGGTGATGCATTCCGCCCGCACCAGACTGGCCAGAGGTGCCTTGTTCACATCCCAGTCCACCATAAGTCCGGTAATCTTGACCGTGTCACAGCGCTCCAGCCGGAAGAAAATGATCTGCTCCGTGTTGCGGATAGGACTGTAGAAAACGAACCTGACACCCGGCGCATACAGTTCGAAATCCTGCATCCCATCCAGGCAAAAGGATTGTGTGATGGTGAAATGATACACACCGGGTTCTATGTACAGGCGATTGATATTGTTCTCCCTGCAAAATGCAAGGGCGTTTGCAAACATCTCCGCATTATTTTCCGCCTCCGGCCTCATGCCGAAGTATTCCGCCCGGATCTCTTTTTCTATCCGGGGCTGTCTGATATCTCTGCTGTCCACAACCTTATTCCTCCTACATGTCTCTTCCTGCTGCCCGATCCATGAAGCGATACATCTTCTCAAGCTCACAAAGCTCGCTCGCTTTGTTCTTTTTCAACCAGCTATCCCGATACCCTGCAAGCCATTGCTCTGCATCTACCGTCCGCTCCATGGAATATCCGGCCAGCTTCGCGAAGATCTCCGCGATCAGCAGGATCCCTTCTGCGGCGATCAGCAATTCCGCACGGCATTCCGCGTTGCCCCACTGCTGCGCACGGACACGGCAGATAAGCTCCCTTAAGTCGCTTTGCGCACTCCTTAAGACCTCCTCCGACGGAAGTTCAA
Organism: uncultured Lachnospiraceae bacterium; assembly: GCA_934434905.1. Taxonomy (GTDB): domain Bacteria; phylum Bacillota; class Clostridia; order Lachnospirales; family Lachnospiraceae; genus 14-2. Next base: position 10,974 of record CAKSAI010000036.1, read on the forward strand.
CCGGAAGATTTCCGTGTTCACAAACACAGTTGGAATAATACGCCCCAAGGTCCTGGTAGGGAACCGCCGTAGCCAGCGCACTCAACGCCCTCACCTCATCGGCGCCATGCTCACTCTGGTACAACAGGGCATTCACCCTGTCCCGAAAGGCATCGTCAATGCTTGTGGCGACTGACCAGGACTTCTCCGCCCCCATGACAAGACCATACATGGAAAGTTCCCTGCTGCAGGGATTTCCCCAATCTCCCCAGCAGGTGTTGAGAACACCGACTGCGCCGTACCTACCGCCAAGCTCGGCCATTCCGGGAATGTTCACCTCGCTGATCTGGGTATTTTCCACCAGACGCGCCCATGTATTACACCCCGGGCAGACGATCTGCGGATGGTTCGTTTCCGCAATTTTTTGGATGCTTTCCTTCCGCAGTCTTTTGCCATAGCCCCAGGTCAGAAGCTGTATATCCTCAGGAAGCTCTCCTAAAATATCCATATCCTCCAATATCACATCCGACCACATCATCACCTTCTTGCCCTTCGCCGCAAGATGCCCGGCAATACGTTTTACAAAATCCGCATAGAGCCTTCCGGTATTCTTCTCCGTGTAATTTTCCAGATCAAAGGTCTCATCACAACAGATATTAATCGTATCAGAAGCAAACAGTTCCGTGCACTGATCTAATATGCTTCTTACCAGCTCGAAGCTCTTCGGATGCAACGGATCCAGTGTGTGATGGTATGCGCGCTCATCCCAGTAGATATTTACGGGCTTATAATCCTTCAGCATGCACATCTCCCTGTAAGGTTCCTCACAGAGAAGCTCATACAAATGGCCGAAGGTCGCCACCGCCGGGATAAGCTCGATAAAGTTCTGATGACAGTACGCTTCAATCTCCCGTATCTCCTCCGCCGTCATGGCCCCGGTCCGCCTGGTGATGCTCTGAAACTCCTTCAGATCAAAGACATGCTCCGAATAGAGCTGAAGCGCATTCAGCTTATAGTAGGCCATATCGTCTACAAATCTTTTTAACGATTCCACCTTCGGAATCTTTCCTCTGGTGATATCCAGAAGGAATCCGCGATACTTAAAGTCCGGCCGATCCTCGATATACAGGCAGGGAACCTCTCCCCCGGCAAACAACTGCCGCAACGTCTGTATACCATAGAAGATTCCCTGCAGACCTCCTGCCTCCAGCACAATCTTCGCCTCTTCAATCCGAAGGGTGTACGCCTCCCCGTCTGCTCCGTTTCGATATATTTCAAAAAGCACCCCATCCTCTGACACCGGAAGCTTCCTCAGGGCATTTTCTATCCTTGCATCATCAATCCTTGTCACCACATTCACTGTTGGCTTGTTCAGATATCCGCCTGTTTCTTCCAACAGCTTTGGCATTGGTATTAAATTCATTCCGTCCTCCTCGCAATTTACAGTCTCCGCCCATCCCTGATATACTTTTTCACATAATCGTTGGGCGATATCTGATAGGTTTTCTTAAACATATTATAGAAATTCGTATAATGGGAATATCCCACGGCCTCCGCCACCTCGTTTGCACTGTAGGTTCCTTCCTCCAGCAGGATCACCGCCATCTTCATTCTTTCACTTATGATATACTGGCTGATGGAAATATTCTTCGCAGCCCGGAAAATGCGATTCACGTAAACCGGGTGAAAATGAAAGTGCTCCGCAATGTGCTCCACGTTCAGCTCCGGTTCCGTGATACTGCGAATAATATACTCCGTGACCTCTTCCACGACCTGCGCCGGATTTATTCTTACAGCTTCTTCGTTTTCCGCCCGTTTCTCTCCCTTTTCCCGGATGGAATATTTCCCGTACTCAATATACCGCCGCTCCTCCTTCCGGTGCTTTATACGATTCACCACGCTGCGGATCGTCTCTCCGATATCCTCATATTTCGCCGGCATCAGAATATAGTCCTGGCACTGCAAGCCAATGGCCTCCTGTGCATACGCGAACTTCGCATGACAGGTCAGGAATACACATTCGATATCCATGTTCTGCTCCCGCACCCAGCGCAGCAGGCTCAACCCGTTCTCCCCGGGCATCTCAATATCACAGAGCATGATATCGATGCCCCCGCTGCTTATGATCTCTCTGGCTTCACAGGCGTCATATGCCGTGCAGACATGATCGATGCCATACGCCTCCCATTCCATCTCCGCCTTCATGGTATCAGCAATCACCATTTCATCATTGATAATCAGTAAGGTCATTCCTCTTCCTCCAAATCATATGGAAAGATTATCGTAACGCAGGTTCCTTCCCCTGCCACCGACGTCAATGTGATATCCGCACCGGATCCATAGAAAAACCGCATCCGTTTCAGCGCGTTTGAGAACCCGATATGGGCTCTGTTCACCTGCTCCTGCCGCATGCCTGCATCCAGTTCCTTCAGCTTCTCCTCCGGGATTCCCTGTCCATCGTCCATGATCATAAATGTAACCTGCTTATCCCCATATTGTCCCAGGATTGAGATATGCGTCACTGCGCCCTGCTTTACCACATGTTTCACGATATTTTCCACAAAGCCGTGCAGCAGCAGCGGCGGTACCCGGACAAACATGATTTCCGGATCATATTCGTATTCGATATCAATGCTGTCTGGGTAGCAGATCTTTGCCATCTTAATGTATCCCTCTATGAGCTGCTGCTCCTTCTGAAACATTTCCAGGCTCTTCTCTCCCCGAAACAGATAGCGGAAATAGCCGGAAAGATACAGGATGATATCCTGGATTGCCTTACCCTCCTGCTTCTTTTCCAACGCATATAACAGATTAAATGTATTCAGCAGAAAATGCGGACGTATCTGAAGCTGCAGCGTTTCAAGCTCCATTTTCTCCTTTTCCAACTGCTTCTCATAGGCCTCGATCTTCAGGCTCCGAATCTTCTCCATCATGGCATTAAAGGCGATATAGGAATATTGATACTCCCTGGAACTGGCCCCGTCCGTTATTCTGAAATCCATGTGACCGTTTTCCGCCTCTTTAAATGCTGCATTCATAACCTGCAACGGCTTGATCAGCAGACGCCGAAGGCTGACATATAACAGCGGAAACAGCAGCAACAGCAACGCACTGCCTGCCCAAATATGAATATTTGCATGATGAACCTCACCAAAGATCTCATCCTTGTCCAGATACATGTTCATATACAGATCACCCTTGATTCCTCTGCTGGTGATCCGTATCGTTCCTGGCCGATTCTCCCCGGGCTCTTCCGTAAAGCTGTACTCCGTATTTTCATATTGGACATCATTTGCCAGTGCCCGCTGTACCGCATCCAGATAGATCCATCCACCATAGGAGATTTCTCCGGTATCTGCATACAGGAACAGACACTCTCTTTCCCCTATATGTTTCAGGCTCCTGCCTTTCTCCAGAAGTCCTGCCTGATAATCGGCCCACACAAGATTCTTCTCAAGATCGGCACCGGTGCCCCATAATAAAATGTCCTCTCTTTCTTTTGCAATATAGAAATACTTATCCAGCCCGTTGGAGAATTTCTTCGATTTTTCAAAATCCTGATGGAACCTTGTCTTGTACACCGCATAATCTTCCTCATCGGTCTGTGCCAGCATGGCTCTTTCATTTCTGTTCTCATACTTCATCGCCCACAGCATATAGCTCGCAACATCCAGCCGGTTTTCCAGCAGCGTGACATAATTCTCCTGAAGGCTTTCCAGCGACTGCACCACCTTTTTCTGCATCGTATTCACCGCATACAGATTCACGAAGCCCGTATACAGATAGATCGGCAGTATCATCAGTAACAGAAGAAAGAAAAACTTTGTTGTTATCCCCTTAAAAATACCCATTCCCCTCATAGCTCTTACTCCTTAACTCCTCCCAAGGTGATTCCTTTTACAAAATACTTCTGAAAAAAAGGATACAGAATCAGCATAGGCACAATCCCCACCACCGCTATCGCCATTCTTATGGAGGTAGAGGGGAATTTCAACGTCTCATTCACCATGTCTTCGGAGACCGCCTTTAACAACTCAATATTCTTATTGATATTGTTCAGGATATTCTGCAGTGTATAAAATTTTGCTCCGTTCCGTCCGGTGAGAAAATACAAACCGTTGGTCCAGTTATTCCAGTACCCCAGTCCGGTCAGCAAGCCAATCGTGGCATTTATCGGCAGGCTTAACGGCATAACGATCTTGCTGTAAATGCGAAACTCACTGGCTCCGTCCAGCCTGGCAGCCTCAACGAGACTGGGTGAAATATTGCTCTTGAAATAGTTTCTCATCAGTATCACGTTAAAGGCACTCATCAGGCCCGGGAAAACCTGCGCCCAGAAGGTGTCCCGCAGATGATAATACTTGACAAATACATAATAATAGGAAACCATTCCGCCGCTGAATAACATCGTAAACAGCAGCAGGAAATTTACGAGCTTCATGCCCGGGATTCCGTGCTGGCTGGTTGCGTAAGCGAACAGCGACGTCATAACAAGGCTTAAAACCACGCCCACCGCTGTGACTGCAATGGACATAAAATATGCCCGTCCTATCGTATCCTTCTTGAGCAGCAGATACTGGTATGCCTCCAGACTCCATTTCTTCGGGAAATAGAAATATCCCCGCGCAAGCGCCTCATAATTATCAGTAAAAGAAGCCGTGATCAGCAGTATAAACGGCAGCAAAGCCAGAAGTGCCGTGATCCCGCATATAACGACGGCCAAAACCTGTGTTGTTACAAATTCCTTCGTTTTCATTTCCGGCACCTCCTAATATAGCGCAGAGTTGGGTTCATACTTCTTGATCAGACGGTTGCTCACTATGATAAGGATAAAGCCAACCACCGACTGATACACGCTGACCGCACTGGATAATCCATAATTGGCCTGCCCCATCAGTGCCTCGTAAACATATACATCCAGCGTTCTTGTGACGGATGTGAGCACCCCGCTGTTCATTGGTACCTGATAGAACAGTCCGAAATCCGAACGGAAGATACCGCCCAGCGCCAGAATCGATAACGTTATGATCGTGGGCTTCAATAACGGCAGCGTGATATACCGGATCTGATTCCACTTATTCGCCCCATCAATGCGCGCCGCTTCATAATAATCCGAACTGATTCCCACAATACTGGACAGATAGACAACCATGCTGTATCCAAGCCCCTTCCACACGCTGAAGAATAACAGTATATAGGGCCAGTATTTCGGCTCCTGATACCACAGCACAGAATCTAAGCCCAGCGGCTTTAAAATCGTATTGTTGATAAGCCCCGTCTCTCCCGCCAGATAGGCATAAGCCAGATAGCTCACAACCACCCAGCTCATCATATAGGGCAGCAGAAGCAGGGTCTGATATATCTTTTTCAGCCGGATGCTGCAGATCTCATTCATTAATATCGCAATAAAAACCGCAGTGAAGGTTCCCACCACAAAGAACAGGATGGAATAGCCAACGGTATTGCGCATGATCTCCCAGCCGGTGGCGGATGAGAAAAGGAACTTAAAGTTATCCAGCCCGCACCATGGGCTTTTCAGAATTCCTTTTCGAAAATCCATTTTTTTAAACGCGATCAGAATGC
>CAKSAI010000037.1 GCA_934434905.1 uncultured Lachnospiraceae bacterium
TCTTCGTGGCATCATAGCTCTCCGGGTGCACACTGGTAGCGTCCAGGGGATTCTTTCCGTCCGAAATGCGCATGAATCCGGCACACTGTTCATAGGCCTTGGGTCCCAATTTTCCAACCTTCAGGAGCTGAGCGCGGGTCAGGAAGCGACCGTTCTCCTCCCGATAGGAAACAATATTTTTCGCAATAACCTTGGAGATACCGGAAATGTATTCCAGCAGAGAGGCGGAAGCCGTGTTCAGGTCAACGCCCACCTTGTTGACGCAGTCCTCTACTACACCGCCCAGCGCCTCGCTGAGCTTCTTCTGGTTCATGTCGTGCTGGTACTGGCCCACGCCGATGGACTTGGGATCGATCTTCACCAGCTCCGCCAGCGGATCCTGCAGTCGCCGGGCGATCGACGCAGCGCTTCGCTGTCCCACATCAAACTGGGGGAATTCCTCGGTAGCCAGCTTACTGGCGGAGTATACAGAAGCCCCCGCCTCGTTTACGATCACATACTGGATAGGCCTTGGGATCTCCTTTAGAAGATCCACGATCACCTGCTCTGATTCCCGGGACGCAGTTCCGTTTCCAACAGAGATCAGGGAAATGTTGTACTTCTGGATCAGCCGCTTCAAGACAAGCTTGGACTCTGCCACCTTGTTCTGGGGAGCGGTGGGATAGATCACCGTGGTATCCAGCACCTTCCCGGTGGGGTCTACCACTGCCAGCTTACAGCCGGTACGGAAGGCCGGATCCCAACCCAGCACCACGCGTCCCGCAATGGGCGGCTGCATCAGCAGCTGCTCCAGGTTCTTTCCGAACACCCTGATGGCTCCGTCTTCCGCCCGCTCCGTCAGCTCATTGCGTATCTCCCGCTCAATGGCCGGAGCGATCAGCCGTTTATAGCTGTCCTCCACCGTCGCCTTCAGTACAGGCGTCGTATTGGGATTTTCCCGGAGGATGATCTGCTTCTCCAGATATTGCTGGATCTGCTCCGTCGGCGCCTTGATCTTCACCGTAAGCACCTTCTCCGCCTCGCCGCGGTTCAGGGCAAGGATACGGTGCCCGGCCAGCTTGGCAAGTCCTTCCTCAAATTCATAATACATCTCATAGACGGACTCCGCCTCCGGGTCCTTTGCCACAGAGACGATCTTTCCAGTCTTCATGGTGGTCTCCCGGATGTACTTGCGGTAATCCGCCTCATCGGAAATATTCTCCGCGATGATATCCATGGCTCCCGCAATGGCATCCTCAACCGTATTTACTTCCTTCTCCGGATCCAGGAATGCCTGTGCCTCCTGCTCAAGGGGCTTATCTGTCATCTGCAGTAAAATAATATTCGCCAGGGGCTCCAGCCCCTTCTCTTTGGCAATGGTAGCTCTGGTGCGGCGCTTCGGCCGATAGGGACGGTATAAGTCCTCCACCACCACCAGCGTCTCTGCTGCCAGAATCTGCTGCCGCAATTCCTCCGTCAGCTTGCCCTGCTCCTCAATGGTGACAAGCACCTGTTCCTTCTTCTCCTCCAGATTCCTGAGATAATTCAGCCGCTCGAAGAGATTCCGCAGCACCTCGTCGTTGAGGGATCCGGTAGCCTCCTTCCGGTAACGGGAAATAAAGGGAATGGTGTTTCCCTCGTCGATGAGCTTTACGGCGGCCTCGGCCTGACCCTTGCGGATCTTCAGTTCTTCCGCCAGCTTTGCGATGATATCCATATTGTGTCCTCGTTTCTTTATCATTTTCTTTCGGGCATAGCCCGTGGATTTAATCCAGCTTTCTTTTAAACATGATATAGTAACAGTTCAGTTCAAAATCCGTACAGTCTCTTTTTGTCTCCGGCAGACAACGTAAAAGTTTTTCCTTCCTGGATGCCTCCAACAGTTCCTCCCGGAGTTCTCTTTTTATTCCATTTATATCAAGAAAACTACGAACTTCCTTTATCGCCTTGTCCAGCTTTCTTTTCTCCACAAGGAAATCCATATTATAGCGTGTCTCTGCTTCCCATTCACTAAGCATTTCAGAATGCTCATCCAGCCACTCTGTTATAATAAGATTCGCGCCATTATTCGTAATCATTTCCAGCAGCTTTGTTATCTTATGTGTATTCGGCACCGTCACACCCACACACTCCAAAGCCCCTTTCAGAACCTTTTCCACAGCTTGCTGCAAATGATATGCCGCATTATTCAAAATCAGCTCATCATTATATGGCTTTTCCCATAACATATAGGCTGTTTCAAAATCCATTCTTGCACTCCGGAACAATCTCACATCACACATACTGCCTACCTCTCAAATAATAATAATCCCTTTTTTTCTATCTCCTGATACAGTCTGGAATCAGAAGGCAGATTTGCAACAACGTCGACTTCACAATCCAGATCCGGGAAATGCTCTAATTTCTTATCTTTCTCATATTTTTCAATATAAATATCAATATCACTGTTACTGTTACACCGAAATTCGAGTGAACTTCCAAAAAGCACTGCTTTGCGAATGTTCTTATCCTTATACAGCGCATGGATCAGCTTCTCTACTCTCGCCTGCATAAGCGGATGAACCCGGCTTGCAGTTTGAAAACTGACTCCTTTTATGACCGGAAAATCCCACATTTCTCTCAAATTATTCATCCGAACCCCACCTCCTTCCATTGCGTTTATTTTATCATACCAAAAAAAGAAAGGCAATTCTTTTTAAAGTCTTGCTTCCCGCTCCCTCGCGTGGTATCATAAATCATAGCCTAAAAAAGGAGATTTTTCCAATGGAATACAATCAATATGAAGATAAGCGTTCAAACAACTTTGCCACCGCCTCCATGATCCTTGGAATTGCGGGTCTGGCTACCGGCTGCTGTGTCTATACGTCAATCATCTGCGGCGCGCTGGCCGTGATATTCGCACTGCTCTCACGGGGTGGCGAACGCACCATGTCCTCACGGGCTAAGGCTGGGCTTGGTCTTGGAATCGCAGGCATTGTCTGCGGAATACTGATGATCGTTGCCGCCTTTGTGGTCGTGATCGTACAATACGGCAGCTTTGAAAATTATATGGAGCATTATATGGAACTGTATGAGCAGCTATTGGGTGGGTACGGGCTTCCGCAGGCACGCTAACTGTTGGGTGGATACGGGCTCCCGCAGGCACGCCGCCCGCCGGCTGCGGGTATTTCTTTAAAACGAAGGAGGCTGCCAATGGATAACAGAAGCGTTTACGAGAAGAAGGTCTATGATGCCGCTCTTCCCGCCGAATTATTCTATGAGAAGCGCCGGGATGAGGGATTATATTTCTGGTCTCACTGGCATGAGGAAGTTGAGATATTGTATGTGACAGAAGGTATGTCCAGGATCATTCTGGAGCAGCAGGAATACATTCTGAAGAAAGGCTCCATGATAATCATAAACAGCAATGAACTGCACAGTGGCTATTGTCTGCGCACCCCCTACGTATGCAGAGTTATTTCCTTTAACCCTGCCAATCTGTCCGCTGAGATTGCCTCTTCGAATATCGTATTTCAAACTCTTATAAAAAACGACGCGCAGGTGGATCATTATATCGAGCAAATGTTCCTGGAATACGAACAGCAGAAGCTGGCATACAAGGATAGCTGCAAAGCACTGCTCACAGAGCTTCTGATCTATCTGAGCCGGAACTATGCAGCCGCCATGTTTTCCGATGCCGTCAGTGAACGGCGAAAACGAAACCTGGAACGCATGAACCAGGTTCTGCTCTATATCGAGGAACATTACCCCGAGGATCTCACAAGCAAGGAACTCGCCAATATGATGTACTTAAGCAAGGATCGGTTCGATCATCTGTTCCGTGAAAATGTGGGTGTTTCTCCCCAACAATACATCAACACAGTGCGCCTTCAGAAGGCCCGCGAACTGATCCAGGCCGGCGACAACAGCATTACCGAGATTGCCCGGATGGTGGGATTCACGGACTACAATAATTTCGGAAGGCAATTCAAGCGTACCTTCGGCTGTACGCCCAGAGAATTACAGAAAACAAAGCTGCTTACCAAAAATCCGTCTCCAACAACACCGTCTTGATCTCATAGGGCCGGATTGCCAGGCATATATCCCCGGTATGGAACGCTTCTGTCTCCCGCTCCATCAGATCGCTTTCTGCATAGGAACTTACCGCAAATCCAGTCTCCACTCGTACCTTGCCCTTCTCTCCGGCATACTCATGAAAACGCAGCACCAGATAGCGGCCATCCTCTGACTTCTTCAGTGCATCCAGCTCCACATGAGCTCCACTTAATCGAACCGGTCCCTTGCCCGGCTCTGTGGGCAGGCAGAGTTTTCCTGTCAGTGCTTCCATCGGCTGATTCAAATCGAAGGCTTCCGACACAGTACCTCCATCTATAAAATCTCCTTTATGCGGGAACAACGCATAGGTAAAATCATGCTCTCCCTTATCCGCCGCATAGTCGGGGTATGTAGCAGCCTTCAGCAAGGACAGGCGCATAACATTGCCGTGAACATCATGCCCGTATTTGCAGTCATTCAAGAGGCTTACTCCATACCCACGCTCCGACAGATCCACAAAGCGGTGCGCAACACTTTCAAAACGCGCTCTTTCCCAACTGGTATTGGAATTGTTGGGACGTTTTACATTTCCGTACTGTATCTCATAGGTGGCACTGGTGGCCCTGATATCCACCGGGAAAGCAGCTTTCAAGAGCTTATGTGTCTCCTGCCAGTCTACATGTGTCTTGAAATCGACCCGTCGGTCATTGGCATACAGAATCATGTCTTGTGAGATGCAGGAGCTATGAAACTGCCATCTTTGGCGTATCACAGCTCTTACCGGTCCGTTCTCCACGATCCGCCGCTCCGTCAGATCAGTGATCTCCTCCATCTTCTGATAATAGAACATGTCAATGTCCCATGCGTCAAACCCAAGCGGTTTATCTTCAAACAACTGCAATACATTGCCGCAGACACCCTCTGCCAGCACCTGACAATCGTTTTCCTTATCGTATAGCTCTGCAATCTGACCGTTCGACTTTAAGACCATATTGTAATAGCGTGTATTTATCCGCAGGCCACCCTCCAGTGTCTCCTGTATTATAGCGCAACCCTGTTCCGGTACACTGCCGGGAACTGGCTCCAGTGCCATCTTTCGCTCTCCTGTACAGTTCCGGGCTGTTCCCTGCTCCGCTTCAGGCTGCATCTCTCCGCCTGCCGGAGCCTCCTTTACGTACAGATACTTCACACCCATGGCCGGAACATCCTTAACATATGCAAAGGCGCCATCCTCGGTACACTGCACGGTCACAGGCTCGCCATCCTCGGTTACAAGCTCCACGGCCTCTGTCACAAGCTCCGTGGCTCCGGTTACAAGCTCCATGGCCTTGCTGCTGTCAGTTCCTGACTGTCCACTGCCTGTCAGCAGGGCAAGGCAACCTTCATCCAGCCGCACAACACCGCTTCTGTCCTCTGCTGCCGCATTCACAACACTGATAACCCCGGCATTCTGATCCAGCGCTTCCTCATAGAAGTCTGTAATTACAGCCTCAGCGATCTCCTTTGCCTTCCCATAATTCACCACAGAATCCTCATACACCTCATGAATGGAAGAACCCGGTATGATATCATGGAACTGATGCGTCAGCAGAATCTTCCAGCCCTCCGTCAGCTGTTCCTGTCTGGCCGCCTTAAGGCTTCCCGCTTTCAGTCCCTTCATGGCCGTCATCCACTCCGCCTTGCGGTACAGCTCCTCCATACGGCGGTTCATCTTCTTATTATAGGCCTGCGAGGTATACGTACCCCGATGGAATTCCAGATACATCTCTCCATCCCAGGTAGCCATGGGCTGCTTCGTATGCGCCACCGTCTCATGCAGCCGTCGAAAATATTCATCCGCCCGGCTGGTCTTGACACGGGGCAGCCCCGGAATCTTGTCCAGTCTCCTTCTGCGCTCCAGCATATCGCGGTTCACACCACCGCCGCCATCCCCGTAACCATAGGATATCAATATCTCCTTATTCAGCCGTTTGTCCTGATACTTCTCCCAGGCACCCTGCACGGTATCCGGATAGAGCAGCCCGTTGTAGGTGGCATAAAACCGTTCCTTCGGCTGTCCCGGATCCGGCGTGGTGATAAAATGTGCCAGCACACAGCTTCCGTCTATGCCCTTCCACCAGAAGGTGTCATTCGGCATATGGTTATACTGATTCCAGCTGATCTTGGTTGTCATAAAAGTGTCAATACCGGACTTTTTCAGGATCTGTGGCAGCGCCCAGGAATATCCGAACACATCGGGAAGCCACAGATATTCCGGCTCCCTGCCGAATTCCTCCAGCATGAATTTCCGTCCCAGAAGAAACTGTCTTGTCAGGGATTCCCCACTGGGCAGGTTGCAGTCCGCTTCCACCCACATGCCGCCGTCGATCTCCCAGCGTCCTTCCCGTATCCGCTCCTTGATCTTCTCGTAGATCTCCGGGAAATCCTTCTTGATGAATGCATACTGCTGGGGCTGTGTATGTAAGAAATAATACTCCGGGAACTGCTCCATCAGCCGCAGTACGGAAGTGAAGGAACGTGATACCTTCTCCCTTGTGTGCTTCAGTCTCCAGAGCCATGCCGTATCGATGTGCGTATGCCCCACACAGCTAACCTCCACCGGTGCATATTTGTACATGTCATCGATGCTTTGGTTCAGGCTGTCATCTGCCGCCCGGACGGTCTCATAGAATTCCTCACTGCCCGGTTCGGTCCAGTCTATCAACAAAAATGCCTGATCCAGCGCCTCCAGCAGATCTTGGCGTTCCGGACGATCCTCGGAGAATATACGCACTGCTCCAAGCGCCGTATCCGCCAGATAATACAGGTCATCCGCAGCCGTATCCAGCAATGCCAGATATGCCTTCCGGTAGCAGTGTACCATCTCCTTCGGCAGCCCACCGCCCTCCAGCCCGGACCACAGGCGAAAGGTCAGCGTCAGCTCCCTTCCGAAATGTTCCTTCTTAAAAAACACCTCCTGATGATTGCTGTCCACCGCCTGATAAGGCTTTCCGTCGATATAAAGCATCGCCTCAAAGCCGGAATTATAACCACCGCCGGTCAATCCGAAGTCAAAAACGCCGACCGACTCTGCGCACGCTGAAAGCTTCTCCCATTCTGCCGGAAGCGTCAGTCTCTTCTCCAGCCACAGATAGCGGTCACGCCCGCTCCACTGCTCCTTATGCTTAAGTGTCCCGTCCGTTACTTCCCATACCGGCATATCGGGATTCACCAGCCCCGAACAGTCCTCCTTCGCCCGGAACTCACCCAGCCTGTGCTTATCCCGATATCGGTATTTCAAAAGCTCCTTAATTCTTGCCTCCAGCTTTGCTTCTGTGTGTAACATACTTCTAATTCCTTCCGTTAACGTCCTATAACAATTTCCTATATGCTTCTACGCTATAAAATCCTCTGTAACAGCCATCTTCCTTTTATTCAAATACTACCAGCGCACCCTCTCCGGCTCCCAGATCCAGTGTCAGCTTCTTTGTTTGCAGATAGCTTTCTTCCGCATCTTGAACGATTCTCACTTTATACTTATCCTGGAAGGTCAGATTGATCTTCTGTGCATATTCATAATCAAAGTTCACCACATATAGTGCGGTTTTGCCCTGATAATTAAAGCAGCCAACCAATGCATCTCCATCTACGGAAGTAAGCTCTCTCCATGCGGTCCCCGCAATCAGTGCATCTCTCGTATCCGCACAGGAGCTCTTGGCAGAACCGCTTGCAATGATCCCCTTATTAACAGAATTCATCAATACATCATCCACCGCGGCAATCTGCTTATTCATATTCTGGGCATAATACCACCAACGGTTCTTGTTGCCTACCGCTCCCAGAATACCCTGCACCTCGAAGTTGGGCTGTTCGTCCTTGGAGTCAAACTCAGAATAGATCATGGGCTGGATCAGCGTAAAATATGTGATTCCCTGTACACCAAAGGCAAGATTGGTATTTACCTGCCATTGGAACTGGCCTTCCGTGGGACGATAATTCTCATAGGTATCATCAAATATCTGATTGCCGTCTCCCCAGTTGCCGCCTGCCTGCTGGTATGTCCACAGGGGAACGTGATACTTCTGGGCATATTCACGGCAGATCGCCAAATTCCAGAAGTACAATGTGGAAGTTCCATTTGGAACCCAGTCCCATGCATAATAGTCATAGGACAGCACCTTGGGTGCCATGGTATCGAAATACTCCTGCAGGTATAACTCATAATTCGCCTTTTGACTGTCACTGTAGCAGCGGATCAGATTGGTCATGGCAAAAACATCCAGCGTTTTATTTAGCTTCACACTTCTCTCAGCCCAATTCTCCATCAGACCGCCGTTCGCGCCCTCGCTGGTATAGTAGGTCTTTCCTCCCGGTTCATCATTCAGATGGATTCCGCAGAATGCCGGGTGCCGGCTCCACTGTGCCAGCTCCACCGCGATATCGGCGTCCGTTTTCTCACTTGCCTCTTCTTCGTTCAACCAGTTTGAAATATTGATGCCGATCCCATACTTTTCACCCAGATCTAAGGATTTCTGGATATTTTCCCTGCCGCTGTTGTAAGCCTGGGTAACCATATTGATACCGGCCTCGGAAAGCGCCTTGAATATATCATCCGTCAGATAATTGGGAAGTGCATTTCCATCAACACTCTCCTTCGGCTGATACGGACCATAGAAACCACCGATGGGCATAACATCCTTGCCTCCCAACAGATCAAAGGACATTGCATAGGACTCCTCCGCCTCCATTGGTTCGATCTCGACCTTCTTCTCGTTCTCTTTTGAAGCACAGCCGGATAACATTGCAGCACCCATCGTCATAGCCATAAGCAGCGCCGTGATACGTTTTGCTCTCTTGTTCATGCTCCACACCTGCCTTTCCTTCTCTTCACAACGCAGGTCACTCCTGCCGTCACGCCGATCGCTGCCACACAGACACCGGCCACAAGGATGATCGGCAGATACCATCTGCTCTCCTTTTTTTGCTCCTCAGTCTCGCGGTACACCTTTTCCGTGGGCTTATACGCATAATCCGCCGGGATCGTCCACTTGGAACTGACCTTCTCTACCTCTGTCAGCTTCGGATCTTTATCCAGATTCTTGATACTGATATTGTCGAGTGCAAAGGTACTGGCAATCTCACTGGGCGCCCACAGGGCAATATAACCGGTCGGTGTGCTGTCAGTTGTATAAGATATCATCGTTTCATAGGCACTGTCCGGCTCATCCGTATATTTGATCTGTGCCGTGACCTCGCCGTCGATGACCCTTATTCGGAAGGTCGGTATCCTGGTGCATTCCGGCTCACGATACAAATGCTTCGTCAGCTTCACACCCTGCCGTTTGCTGTTCCAGCCCATGGTATCATATCCTGAGAATAGCAACAGATCTGCCGCTCCCGTAAAATCTACATTTTCATCATTACCGCCCACATCACCGCCATAGGATACGCCAAAGAAGGTCAGCGCGGCAGTAACGACATTGCCCTCTGCATCCTTTTCCTCTTCCCTCTGTAAATACGGCATATCAAAGGTCAGCTCGAAATTGGAATACTGATGCTTTGTGGCAATATAACCTTTTCCCACATTTTTGAACATCAAAACCTGGTTGCCGTTATATTCCTCCACCGCCAGATAGCAGCTTTCATAGGAAGAGGCCCGTGTCATCTTTGAGCCAAACAGGTTGATATTGAAGTCTCCGTCTTCAAAATCTTCGGAAATATCACAGTTCTGCGGCCTGTCATATTTATACAGATCTATTTCCAGACCAGACACCACCGCGCCGCAGGAACCGCTTTGTAAAAAGCCCACGCTTCCCTCTCCGGAAACCGGAATTTCCGCGTCACAAACCATGTTTCCATTGATCTTCAAGGTCAGCTTACCGGAAGTGCCAAGCACCGCTTCCACCTTCACAGTGCTCCCTACGCTTCCTATGGACAGCTCCTCCATCAGCGCCGTAGGCTCATCTGCCGTTTCATATGCAGAAACCTTCACTTTCAGACCGCCCTGATTGGTAAAAGCGATCTCCAGATTCCCTTCTTCTCCCAGCGTTGCCTCCAGACTGGAAAGTCCTATTCCAAACGCAAAGGTCTCTCCCTCCGGAAGCTTTGAGAATTTCAGGTCAAAATCAGCTTTTATCATCGTGTCAAGCTGCTCGATACGCACTACATCTGTCCTCGTGATCAGTTTTGTGGAAGCTGTACTGCTATCCGGAAATACGATCCTACCCTGTTCGGTCTGAATATCTCCATCCGCGTCATGCCAGACGGTACTATCCAGTCCCTCTCGATAGCTGTTTTCATTCATTCGAACTGTCGTGCTGCCGGCCTCTGCCGGAAGTACAGACATGCTTCCCGTAAGAAGCACTGCCGCCAGCAGCAGACAAAGCCTGTTTTTTCCCTTCTTCATTTTCCCCCTCCTTTACTTAATATTGGCAAGCCATGTACTCTCATACTTTGCATCCACTTCCTTTTGCACCTTCTCCCATGCACCGTCCGCGCTGTATCGGTCTGCCTCATTCTTGGTACAGAAATGGTTGATAAAGTTGATTCCCGCAAACAGAGAAGCTCCGCCGTCCGTAAAGATCGCATGCTTGCTCATATTGTAGGAGCTTGCATACCGGGTTCCCTCCATGAGATATTTGTACTGGCTCTTTTCAAAATCGCTCCAGTCGCTCATATCAAGACTGCCCTCACAAAGTGAGACCGGCAGTATCAGATGCGAATCTCCGGAATATACCTTATAGCCTTCATCCGAATAGAGATACTTCAAGAACTCCTTCGCGCCCTCTTTGGCATTGGAATAATTGGGAATGTATGCAGACTCTCCTGAGAAATTGATCGCCAGCGTTGTCCTTGCAGCATAGACATAGTCCCAATCCGCTGCAGATATCACGGCACCTTCTACCTGATAGCCGTCGCCCGACTGATAATCGGCTGCGGTCTTCTCTCCATCCAGAACACTGTCGATGGCAGAGATCAGTTTTCTCAAGTCGGATTCCTTCTTCACCGTGTCCAGCTTGTCCGTGATACTCGAAAGCACCGGAAGCCGCATCATATCAAAATCCTCCAGATTTCCGTTGCCCTTCATCTCGTTCGCCATCCAGCTTCCGCTTGCCATCATGGCGCACTCGCCGTTGACAAACATGGTCTGCATATTCACATGGCTGCCGGAATTCGAACCCTGCAGGACATTTTCCGGTGTGATAAACTTCTCATAAGCCTTCAATATCCTGTAACGACCGTCCTGCTTCTGAAATACTTCCTTGCTGGGGCTCACCCCGTTGTCATCCTTGCACGCATAAAAATTATTCAGATAATAGTCCTGACCCTCATACTGCATATAGAAGGCTTCGTTTACGAATTCATAGTAGCCGCCGTCAATAAAGTGGCATAAAGGCACCACGTCCTTTTTCCGCAGGGTATCACATACAACTGCCAGTTCATCCGTTGTTCGGGGAAGCTGGGTGATTCCTGCTTCCTGAAACATCTTTTTATTATACACAAAGCTGATCACTCCGCCGCCATAGGTCAGATTATAAATCTTGCCTTCTGCGTCCTGCATCAAGGCAAGATATCCCGGATTGATCTTCTCCCGTATGCTCTTTGTCTCTCCGCCCGCCGTAGCGTCCAGCACATCGTCCAGTGGCTCAAGATACTGTGTCTTTGTACTGGTAAGCCCCAGATACAGATCCACCGAATCCACATCCGCCATCCCAAGGGCACTTCCGATAGCGGCTGCATCCGCCGTGGCTGTATAATACACATTATATTCTGGGTGAACCGTCTTAAAGCCTTCGATCACGTCATCCAGCCAGCCGGTTCCGAGACCGGAATTCCAATAGGCAATCTCTACATCCGTAGTGGAGGTTCCCTTTTTACCGCCTTGCTTATTTCCGCCGCAGCCCGCAAGGCAGCTTACTGCCATTGCTCCTGTTAATAACAATGCAACTGTACTTTTTACCCTTCTTTTCATTTTCTTTCCATCCTTTCTGAACATACTAACCCTTGATTCCGCCCAGGGAAACACTTGTAGTCAGCGTCTTGTTAAATATGATAAACAACAACAGCGCCGGAATACATACGATCACGCAGGCCGCAAACAGGATATCCAGCCTTGCCCGATACATCATCTCTGTATTGAACTGGTAAATGCCAACCGGCAGAGTAGGCAGATTCGGTCTGTAGATCATTGCATTCTCGTAATCATTCCAGAGCCCAAGCCACTGTGTCAGCATCATAGCTCCAAAGAGCGGCTTTGTCTGGGGCAGCATGACCCGGAAGAAGATCTTAAATTCATTTGCTCCGTCCATCATTGCCGCCTCTGCATAGGTCCAGGACAAATTCTTGAAGTATGCCATATAGTACAGACATGTAACGGTGATCGCCGAGCTTCCCAATGCGGTCAGAATACATGCATAGTTATCAATGAGTCCCAGATTGTGGTAAAGCCGATACATACCGCCTCCGGTTCCATATAGAGGAAGCGTTGAGACAACAAGAATCAGTGTATAAACATACTTGCTGCCCGGAAAGCTGTATTTTGTACAGATATAGGCAAACCAGACTGTAGTAAGCTGACTTAAAAAAGCCGGAAGCACGCTGAACGCCACACTGTTAAAAAGCATATCCCAGAAATTATTTCCATTTACAACAAGAAGCTTTGTGACTTCTATAAAATGTTCCCAATGCCATTTTTCCGGCAACGAGAAGGGATCCAGCACCACTTCCGAATGGGTCTTACAGGCGGCAATGATCGACCACACCAAAATATAGATATAGCTCAAAGCCACTGCCATAAAAAGCAGTGAAACAAAGCAGTGCAGCACGATCTCACTTTTCGCTCTCCGTCTGTAATCATAAATGATTGGTTTTTTCATATGCCACCTCCGCTAAAATTCCACTTCCGTGAATGCCTTGTCTGTAAATCTCCGGATGACTGTTGCCAGCGCTACGGAGATCACTGTGATCACAAGCCCCACCGCGGACATATAGTTAAAAATATTAGAGGTATACGCATTCCCCGAGAAATTATACATCTGCAGATACAGCCATGCTGTTATGGTCATGGTTCCGTAATCTCCCTTCGTCAGCAGGAATACCGCTCCGGAAGCACCCAGAATTCCACAGAACCGAAGCACCATATTCAGCGCCACTGTCGGCCATACCATAGGCACAATGATCCTTGTAAATTCCGTAAACCAGTTAACGCCATCTATCTCCCCGGATTCCAGCACATCCTGTGGGATACGGGCAAAGGTTCCGCCCCAGATGATCAGATCACCCGGAAAAGCCAGCCAAAGCATATGCGCCCAGATCGTATAATTGGAAAATCTGGAATCCGCAAGAAGCTCCGGTGAATAATCAAGCCCCGCAAGCTTTCCGATCCATTCCGCCAGGAATCCGTTCGGCGATACCAGCTGCTGAAACACCGTGGCTACTGCTACGGAGAAAATAATACTTGGCAGGAAAAAAACGATTCTGTAAAAGCCCGCAAAGGGTATCTTCTTATAAATAAAATAGGACACAAGCACCTGAAACGGATATGTCACAAGCCCTATGGCAAAGGTGATCAGGGTATTTCGCAGCGCCAGCCTGAGGTCGGAATCGGTTGCTGCAATCTCCTGAAAGAGCCGCTTAAAATTATCCAAGCCCCAGTTGCCATTCTTATCCTGAAATCCCATAAAAAACGCGGAACCGTTTGGCACAATATAAAACAAGACAAAATACAAGATCGGAAAGAACAATCCGCAACAAATAAAAAGTACTCTTGTTGCCGATACTTTTTTCCTTCTATTCCTGCTTACTGCCATTGCTCTTTCCTCCCTTCCTTGCCAGCAAGATACAGACTACGACCGTTGCTGCTGCAAGGAGTACGCATATCACGATTGCCATCAGCGTATGACCTGACAGCCCCTGCTCACTTTCTTCCACCGCCAGATACTCGTGACCGTTGCCATCCGTATATCTGGCATATAAGGTCATCGTCTCTGTAACCACACGGTCAAAATCATATGCCGTGCCATCTCCCAGACACCATTCCTTGAAGGTATATCCCGCCAGTTCCGGCGCTTCCGGCTCTGTCAGCTTATACCCATCCGCTGCGGTGACTGTTACAGTCTTATCATTGGCTTTGTCCTTATTTCCGGTAACAAAGCGGACATTCTGATCCTTCAGGCGGATATACTTTATACCATCCTTATCCGTCATGAAATCATAGAGATATCCAAACTCCTCCGTAGTGTCCTCCACAGTCAGGGTCAGTTTATCTTCATTAACCACATAAGTACCCCAGACCGTATCCTGCCCTTCCTCATCCACACGGCGTCCCATATTGCACTCGTCGTCCAATATCAGGAAGGTGTCATTTTCCGGTGCATAGTATACGCCTTCGCACAAGGTATAATCCTCTAAATTACCGATATGACGGATCGTCACATCATCACGGTTAAGCTGTACCGCAAGATTCCTTCCTTCGGTATCATAGCACTTAAAATCCACAAAATCCGCGGTGATCATGCGGCTGTTGCTCTCGCCGAACCAGAGCGAGAAATACTCGGCATTCGGATTATACGTTCCATAATAGATGGGAAAAGCAAAATATTGAACCGCTCCCGCACTGGTCATTTCCTTGACGGCAACCCTCAGTTCGCCGCCGTTACGGTCAAACCTTATCAGATAATGCGAGCCTTCATGCAACAGGCTGCTCTTCTCATCCTTACACACCTCATAATTCAGAATACCGCTGCTGCCGTGAGGGAACTGACTGGCGGGAGCTGTTGTCAAGATACCCCCGGTCTGATTACAGATATTCTTCTGGACGTTCTTCACGGTATAGGACATAAAGACCGTCTCAGCCTTGGTTCCCCGTGCATTGCTGATGGCTACCTCGCTGGCATCCGCAAGGGAAAACTCGTAGGAATGCTGTACACTCCGTTCTGTCAGAATATCATAATTCATGACGGAGGAACCTCCCATAGGCGTATGTACCTTCACGCCAAGATCCTTTCCGCTCTCGTCATAGCAGAGCACCTGGGACAGCTTAGCACTGCATCTTCCGCCGTTGGCCCCCAGCCAGAGTCCGAAATACTGATTGCCCTGGTACTTATCCCCGTAGGGCAAAGTCATTTCAATATAGGAGGCTGCACCCGTCGAATCGGCCTTGGCCGCCACATAGCTAAGTCCCTCCTCTGTCATTTCATAGCGGATAAAATACGTGCTTCCGGGCTCCAGCAGCTTGTCCTTTGCGAAATCGTAATGCATCGTTCCCTGATCGAATACATATTCTATTTCATTATTGGCTGTCACCGCCAGACCATTCTGCCAGAGTTCGTTCTTTTCCACCTCTGCGACTGTATAGACCAGGTAGTAACGCTTTCCCTGTGTCATCTCCACCGGTGTCTCGTTCCCTATAAAGGCATTTCCCACATCCAGCAGTTCTATCGCATAGTCCGTCTTACTCGGTTTCGGCCCACCGATCTCTTCAAAGGGTTCTGCCGCAGCGGCAGGAAGTAAGCTTCCTGCCAGCATCATACAGCCTGCAAATGCGGCTATGATCCGTTTTGCTATTTTCCCATTCATTGCTTCACCTCTTTCTAGATCTCCCAGTCGCCGCCTGTATTATCACCCGTTGATTCTCCTGAGAGACAAACTATATCCTCAAACCATTCTGTCAGTTCCATCATCGGTTCTTCATATCTCATCTTCTATATCCCCCTTCCTATGGTTGGGTAATTGCATCAATTCCCTGCCGGATCGTCAAGGTACGCGGCACGCCATATACCTTCGTGCCGTCACACGTGGTCCAGAAAGGAGTGACCGTTATCTTCTCGTCCAGTCTGCTGCTCGCATTGCTGACACTCAGTGTCACCGTGGCAAAATACTGGGATCCTGCATGGAATACCGTTGGTTCATAATTGAAGCTGATTCCGCCCTGGGAAGCCTGTATCCGTCTGTATACGGTTTTACTTGCCCGTTCTGCACCGTCTGTATTCTGGGCTGTCTGAACCTTGAAGCCAATGTTCTGATAGATCAGGCTGTTGGTGGAAGTAACCAGGCGCAGCCTTGCCTTCTCGGATTCAACGGTTGTATCGGTGGAAAGCTGTGCTTTCACACTCAATACACTCTCGTCCACAAATCGCGCATATGCAGGCTGAGCCGGGCATTCTGATGAGATCTGAACTCCGCCGGAAGATAATGCAGTTCCTTCTGAACCATTCACGAAGATCTTACAATTTTTCTTCTCTGTGGCCTTCACCTTGATCCACTTTGTCGCCATGCCATTGACTGTAATGCTGACCTTTATATTCGCTCCGTCATCGACCGGCTCAAAAAGTACCCGTATGGGCAGCTTCTTCCCTGCTATCGTCTCTTCCGATTCCATTCCAAAGCTTGCTTTCGGAATGGATACCCAGCCATTCGTATTTCCATCGCTGTTAAGAACCGTATCTCCGAATCCTTCATTTATCATCGCTATGGAACCGGCACTTTCGTATCGGATCTCCATTCCGGCAGCATCCCAGTCGCTTGAGCCTCCGGTACCA
>CAKSAI010000038.1 GCA_934434905.1 uncultured Lachnospiraceae bacterium
TTTCAAAAGGAAAAACTGTCGCCACCGCCGCCGATGAGTTGGAAGAAGATCTCGATACCATACAGCCCCTCTATGAACTTATCAAACAGTATCCCGAAGAATCCGACGAGGACATTCTGACAAGATACAAGGAGCTCTGCAAGACTGACGATTCACAAAGCCAGCAGTAACCTTCCGTGCATCGCTGCAAGCGTACATAAAATACACCCGGCGGCTGTTACAGCCGCCGATTTGTAATGATTTCTTAATAACGTGTTTCTAATTCAATTCCACCATCTTTTCCACACTGCCTTCGTTCTTGATCAAGGGAACCTCCGGACAGTTATGGAATCTCTGCGTAATGTTCTGCAGCAAAAGCTTCTCGATATGGACATCTTCGTCAATCTGAATGGTATGCGCCTCCGTGACTGTCTCCTCATCCCGATGTACATTGGCAATGGATATGTTTCCACACGTCACACCCTTTGCAAACCAGATGATGGGATCTATTCGGATACACTTATCGTGAGACCCCTTGCGATAATGCCTATCTATACCTTCGATGAATTTGGGGTCCACCGGCGGATCCTGCGGCTGTTTTGCACAATACACGCCATCAATATCTATATTGTCAAACCATACCGGTGCCCCCGGGACAATATCGTGCTGCGTAAAGGATACGCCGTAAAGCCGATAGGTACCAAACACATTGCGAATCTTAATGTTTCGCATACGACTTCCGCAGGAAAGCAGGCGGATCGCTGTATATCCATTGTCGGCGTACACGCCGTCAATTACCACATTTTCAATATCGCCCTGACTGATGCTTCGCTTTTCGCCGTCATCATAGTAATCATCACAGTTCAGCGCAACCAGATCATCGTTTGTGGCGCCCTTTATATTGCGGATCATACCATTTCTCGCCCAGCCCTGTACATGTACTCCATCCATACACTTTTGGTACATGTTATAGTCAAAGGTGATATTGTCCACGGTAAATCGATCTGTATTCTTGATCTGAATCGCATAGCGGCTTGGATCTTTGACTGTCACATCTCGCACAGTCAGATCCTCCATCTCCTCAAAACGCATAACCACACCAAAGTAATAAGCTTTTCCCTCTGGCTTCGTATCCGGTTCCTGACCCTTGTTATTTCCGTCCCACTTTCCGCCTTCAACAAGTATATTGTAATTCTTCCCGCTTGTCTGGCAAGCCTGATTCTTCAACATAACACAGTTAGAACCATCTGCCAGGCGGATCACCGTGTCAAAGGAAAGCGACAATTTTGTATTATCATAAATGATTAACGTATCGGAAATCGTATATTCGCCGCCGGGAATCCTTACATCTCCCCGTTGATCTAACATCTGCTGAAGTAGCTTTGTACTGTCATTTGTTCTTTCACACATCTCTTATACCCTCCTGCTTTTTAAAATATTTTCTTTTTCATTCATCTTAAATGGTTTCAGATTTATACTTTGGAAATACCGTGATCCGTAAATTCGTACATCCATACGGTATCAGTGTGATTCTTACGGTTTCCCCCTTATTTCGTTCAATAAAGTCTGCATCCGGAAGCTCCGGTGTCGTCACATGCTCTATCGGTGCTTCCTCTTCGGCTGCTTTCTGCTCAGCCACCATGACATCCTTCTCATTCTGCTTGTCCGCATCCCGCTTTTTTACCTTTTTCTTCAGCCATTCATGTACAAGTTCCCAGGAACGAAGGCTCCTGGCATCTATCTCGATCTCAAAGGGCACGCCATCCCAGAACGGATTGTCCGTAATCTCATGCATATGTATCCTAGAGGTCTCCTGGCCAGTCACACAATAATTCCATGCGGAAGCCGCATATACGTTATATGCCGGAAATTCCGCCGTCTGTTTTTCTTCCACACGGTCATTCTCCCACTTTTCGTCCACCTTTAGGGCTAATAAAAACGGACCATATTCAAAATACACACCGCCATCCGGGCTCTCGTGTGATGTAAATTCTTTTTTGAAAAACAATTCTATTGTATCTCCATCTGTTACAGTTATTGCGGCATATCCATCCGATACCTCTGCCGGAAACTCCTTACCGTTTCTTGTGACCGTATAGTCCTTTGCCCAATAAGGGATCCGAAGCTTCAGTCGCGCTTCCCCGGAACTCTTCCGCTTCACATGAAACGTTACTTTATCTCCGAAGGGATAACCGCCAGTCTGTACCAGTGTCATATCTCCGTCCTCAAAGGTACTGTCTCCGTACAGACTGACACAAATGCCATCGTCCAGCTTCTGATACATACGCAGGATGTAATTCGGGATGACCCTGGTAATATTCCCGGCACAGCATTCCGGATGATGACACGGCTGATATGCCATCCGCGGCATATGCACAAAATCCTTGATACAGGTATTTGTGCTGTTACGCGCTGCTATCGTCTGATTCACGGATGAAAAATACTGGAATGTCTTAAAATAAGGCCCGATCGCACCAAATGCGGCATTCAGAAATGCACGCTCTATCTTATCCGCATACCGGGAGGAAGCAGTTGCTTCCAGCAAATATCCCATAGCCCATATGTAATCCGAGATCGCACAGGTTTCATGCGCCCATTTCGTTTCATTTCCTTCCGTAAATTCGCAACTGGTATGAACACCATCCGGCAGCATATGATATCTGTCAATCTTTTCATAACCCTTCTGCACTGCTGCCAGATACCTTTCCTCTCCGGTATAAATATACATGATTGCCGCAAGCTTCGCCTGCTCATTAAAGGTAACTCCATGCTGATAAGGAACCGTCTCCTGACTCATAGCCGATGCACTGGAATACTGCTCCTCTGACTGATCAAACTTCTCATAAGCAGCCACAGCCTTCTCATAAAGACGTTTATCCCCGAAATATTCATACAGCCGGAACATGGTCTCTACATTGGCGACATCCCGGTATCCGTCATAATCAGAGGTATCATTCAGATAATGGTCGCGCAGCTTCACAAGGTATCTCTCATTGCCGGTCAGGCTCCATCTGGCATAGAGCGCTCTTGCAAATACTGCAATCGGCCAGCGATAACATCTCTTATGCTCCTTTAATTCCACCGGTCCGATAAAGCTGTCCTCGTATCCCAGCGCCATTTCAATCTGTTCCTCAACCTTATGGTATAGCTCTTCGTCCTCAAGAAGTCCCGCTGCTCTTACCATTCCATCAATCCAGTATGCACTCTGCTCATAAGGCCACCACTGCATCCCCGTATTATCTCCCTCCTTCAGGCTCTTATACTTCCAGAAGCCTGTAGAAAAAGGATATCCGATACGGTCAAGGTTACCCGGCATTCCTCTTTTCTCTTCCAGTAACGCCTGCTTAAGCCATCCGCCCGGTTTTACCTGCGAATATCTGATCTCATGCAGCTTACCAAATGTTTTCATAATTCTCCAGATTACCTATCCTTTCTAAAAATTCCGGCAGTTATTCAGAGCCAAGACTCCACTACCGGACCGCTTAAAATGCCCGTATCCTGCAGGAAATATCCGTTCCGCCAGAATTCACAGCTCTGCTCCCATGCGTCCGGTTCAATGTAGTAATCCATATCGTTCATGCGCTTATTATGCACCGGTCCGAAGGTATTATTCCGATTTCCATAGCAGCGGAACTCTATCCGGTGTCTTCCCTCGGACAGCTCTTTTTCAACTGCAAACGGTGCAAAAGCGATCAGGCCTGCATCCTCTCCATCTATAAATACTCTCACGCAGGGTGCACCAAAATCACTGACGGTAATCCTTACAGTACCTTCCGTAGTATCTATTTCCGTGCTGTATGTAATATTGCCACCATAAAATGGCATTCCCTGAGTTGCCAGCGGGCCAAACCCAATTCTGTTGGAAGGCTGATGAATCGTCGGATTACAGCCTCTTAACGTAACATCAAATTCGCCCAACAGATAACAGGGCTCAATCATTCCTGCTGCGGAAAAGGGCAGTTTGATATCCAGGATATTTCTTCCTTTCCGAACTCCCGGAATACGCACGGTCCGAATGGATTCATCCACATAATACCCCATAATCACACCATCCGCAGGCACACCGTTTAAGTATACCCTGCACTCTTCCATACGCTCCGCCGCCAGTAACAGCCCATCCAGTTCCGCCTCACTGTCAAATTCATAACGGACATATACCATATGCGCTTCCCGGCTGTCCCGGAAAATATATGGCTGTGCATCTGAATAAGTAACATTCAGTATTTCGGAAAGCTGCCGATTCATCTCCAATACATACTCCCTGTTGCTGTAAATCGTTCCATCCAGAGAATACCTTCCCACATCAAACAGCACCACGTTCGGTTCACTGCGCTTATAATACACCTCATCCCACACCGCAATCTCACTTGTCTTTAAAGCTTTCTTCGTGGGAACCTCAGGCTGCTTCTGCTCCTGCGCAGTCTTTAAGCTCAGACTGTCATCCTCAAGTCTTAACAGCAAACTGTCATTTGCAAAAAGGCAATGAGCGATTATCGTTTTACCATCCTTCACATGATACTCAGCCGGTCTGCTTTTTCCTGTCAGTGTGTCAAAAACCGTCACATGATATTCGCCTTCCACGGTTATCCGCACATTTCTCCCTCTGCACACACTTCTCTCATAAGAGGTCTTTCCCAGCTTCTTTGCACGTGCCACAAACAGCCACCGATCATAAGCCTCTTCCCGCAGCTGGCAGATGAGATCATCCGTGTCGGTGCCGTCATCATTCTGCAGCCGTACCACTCGTTCTTCCTCCAGCAATCCGATCAGCTCTGTCTTATCCCACCCGGCATGCACAGCATGCGCATAGAGTGATTTTGCCCGGTGGGATTTTCTTCCATCTACATACCGCGGACACTTACCGAGAAATATGACCTTTCCGCCACACGTTCGGAATTGCTCCAAGATCTCAACCGTGCTCTCCCGGATGGTATCCATAGGCGGAACGACCACCGCTGCATATTCCATTTTGCCAACCCGCAGCTTGCTGTTGTGACAAAGATCTGCTCCATCCGCGTCAACCCACCGCTTGCCGGTATGACAAAGATCGGTTCCATCCAGACCGGACCTCACCTCACTCCCAACCGACACCTTCTGCTCCGGCAGCAATGCTTCGTTCAAAAAGTCAAAATCAACACCTGTGTACAGCAGCCAGCCTATGAGTTCTTGAAGCTTCTTCTCCTGCTCCTCCAGAAATACTGCGGACTTTTCCTTTGTGCTATAACGAAGCATCGTAGTCTCTATGGGATGCAGCACAGCGATATTTACCACTGCCCTTCCTCGCGAAAGCACCGTATTGAGCCGTGCAAAATGGTCCTCCACATACTTGTATTCCTCGTACCATGGGGATTGATACTGATAAGATGCCGGATAATCCCTCTTGGCTCTGCCCGCCATGGACATCATGGCAAGATGCGGCACTCGCAATGTCACACCAAGCGCTGCCTGCCAGTCTCCCTGCATCTTCATACATTTAAAATCGAAATCCCATCCGGTAACACCATACAGCTCCGACAGCATGCCCTTCTTACCGTACTGATGCACGATGGATTGCACCTGCTTTGCCGTTAATAATTCCACTCTGTCGAACAATACATCCATACCCGGAATATCGAAATAAGGATACAGACGCATTGCATCTCCTGTTCTGCTGATCTGTCCCAAGAGGGTATGTTCATTCATCAGATGTCCTGTAAACGCAATCCCCTGACGCTTTGTGACCTCACTTATCTGCTGAAAAAAGGCTTTTTCAAACAACTCCTGTGCATGATTAAAGTAGTGATACCGCACATAACAGTAATCCTGGTCTGCGGTATCCCATACAAGATGTGGAAGCTGTTCAACCAGGCTGTATCCATACCGTTCCCGGAAAGAGTGCTCACACTCATACGTCCAATAATACAATGCCCTCTGCGTTTCTCCCACTTCCGAAAACTGCTCCAGTGGCTCATGTCGTGGTTCATCGCTAAAAATAGACGGAACTGATTTCCCATACTCCTGTCCGCAGACAGCATAATAGCGCTCATGGGTCAGCTCTATAAAGCGCCTGATGGCCTCCGGCTGCATGATATCAACGTACGTCTGAAAGTTATATCTGCCGGACGGATCATTCGTCTTAGAATACGCATAATATTTTTCATGCTCCGCCGCATCCCCTGCTTCGATCTTCCTGTATTCCTGCAGAAAACCATCTTTGTCAAATTGGATATCGTAACAGCCCACCAGGTACGGTCGTCCCTCCGCAAAAGCCTTGTCCGGGTCACACTCAACATCCGCAAGAAACTCTGCAGCCTTTGTGATGATGAGAACTCTTTGCCGAAATCTCGGTTCCCGGGTCACAAGGCCTCCCGCATATCCGGACGGCCATCGATCCTCATCATAGAGATAGGAATACATTCCATCTTCATTTCCCTTGGCAATGCAGAAGGAAATGAAATCCATAAATTCATCGCTGAGGTATTCCACCGCCAGTCCCTGCCTCGGGTGTATATGATAACCGCCAAAGCCCATTTTTCGAAAGCAGTCAATCTGTCTGCTCAGTCTCGCCTTATCCAACTGACCATTCCACGCCCAGAATGGCGCACCGCGATACTCCTTCGTGGGATTTTCGAAAAGATCCATGTCAAGGGAACCTTCCTTATGATTCTCCTGCTTATTATCCTTATATAACATGACTTCCGGCCTACCCCTTTACCGCCCCGATCATAACTCCCTTGGTAAAATACTTCTGCAGGAACGGATATACACACATGATGGGCAGACTGCTCACAACGATAACCGCGTATTTGATCGTCTCGGCATACTCATTGTATTCCTCGCCAAGATTATTGCCGCTGTTTGCCATTAAGATATACCGTAAAACATTCTGCAGCGGAAGCTTATCGTCACTTTTCAGATAGATGGATGCGCTGAACCAGGAATTCCACTGGCCTACCATGTAATATAACAGTAATACGGCAAGCGTCGGTTTGATCAGCGGCACAATGATCTTATACAGAATCTGAAAATCATTGGCTCCGTCTATGTATGCTGATTCCGACAGGCTCTCCGGTATCGCTTCTATCGCCGTTTTACAGATAATCGAATTATAGATACTGACACCGGGAAGGATCAATGCCCAGATACTGTCCAGCAGCCCCAGATCTATGATATTTAAGTATGCGGGAATCATGCCGCCTCCAAAGTACATGGTAAAAAGCATGATAAATACGATAGGCTTTTTCCACATCATTCTTCTTCCCGCCATAAAATATCCACAAAAGATTGTAAGTATCATATTGATAGGCAACGACCAGGCAAGGATGATAAGCGTATTTTTAAAACCGCTTAGGATCAGTTGATTCTGAAATACCTTTGCATAAGCATCCATGTTGAAATGCTCCGGCCAAAGATATAATCCTGTCTGTCGCACAATATCCGTGCTGTTTGAAAAGGAACATATGATCACATACCAGATTGGATACAGCGATACAAGCAAAACAATCACTAATATAAGATATACGATGGCATCTAATGTAATATCGTGCGCGCTTATTTTCTTTTTCTTTCTCATACTACTCATTTTAAGAGATTCCCTCCTCTTAGAACAGACCGCTCTGTCCCATCTTCTTGCTCACCTTGTTCGCCGTAAGCAGCAGGATGATATTCACGATGGAATTAAACAGCCCAACCGCCGTTCCATAGCTGAATTCTCCGCTCTGCAAGCCTCTTCGGTATACATACGAAGAGATAACATCCGCCACTTCGTACGTCGTAGGCTGGTACAACAAAATGATCTTCTCGTAGCCAACGCTCAGAAGGCTTCCGATCCGCAATACCAGCAGCATGGATACCGTAGGCATGATTCCCGGCAACGTGATATGGAACATCTGCTGCAACCGATTGGCACCGTCAATTTTTGCCGCCTCGTATTGCTCCTGGTCAATACCGGACAACGCAGCCAGATAGATGATGGAATCCCATCCCAGGTTTTTCCATATGTCGGATACAATATAAATCGGATAAAACAAATTCTTATTCATCAAAAGGTTCGATCTCTCACCGCCGAACAGTTCGATGATATTGTTAAACAGTCCGTCACTTGCACAGAAGGCTGTGATCATACCGCACACCACAACCATGGATATAAAATGCGGCATATAAGAAATCGTCTGCACCGTCTTCTTGAATTTTTTCACACGAACCTCGTTCAATAACAGTGCAAAAATAATCGGTGCCGGGAATCCAAACAATAAGTTCAAAAAGCTGATGGACAGCGTATTTCGAAACAGTCTCCAGCAATAGGGGTCCCTGAAAAACTGCCTGAAGTATTTAAGTCCCACCCATTTGCTCTCCATGATCCCCAGGGAAGGTCTGTATCGCTTAAAAGCAATGAGGATTCCGTACATTGGCTTATAGCAAAATACGATCAGCAAAATAAGAATCGGCACCACCATCAAATACTTAATCTTATTTCTTTTAAAATCAGCGGATATACATTTTATGAAGCTTTTATTCTTTTGATTATTCATCTTTACTCCTAACTGAATGCATATAGGGGTCGGCTACGACCCCTATATTGGTCTTACCAGACAATCACTTCTTGATATACTCGTCATAATACTTCTGTTTGATATCCAAAACGTCCTGTAGCTCCATATCATATAATTTGCTGATGAAAGAATCAATGGAGGAGACCGGCGACTTCCCGGTGAGGATTTTTAAGCTTTCTTCATTGATGTATGTTGTAATCGGTGCCCAAAGCTCATTGTAACGGTCATAATCATCTTCGTCCATCTCCATTGACGGCAGTATGTGCTGATCCGCCACGGTATTGGATGCCCATGCTTTGATGACGCTATCCATCATTTCATTATTATTTGCCTCCGCATAAGCACGCAGCTGGATCACCGGACCGCTTCCGGTTACTCCGCAATATTTCTTTCTTCCGTTTGCTCTTCCCAGAGAATCTCCCGTAACCAGCTCTGACCATTGCGGTTTTCCATCTTCATCCTTGGTATAGCTGATCCCTTCATCGCCAAAATTCCAGTACATCTTTCCTTCCTGGGTCCAGCCATAATCCAGCCATCTGAGGGCTGTGATAAGCTCTTCTTCGGAAGTCTGTGTCGTGATCACGGTATGATACCCGGTCAGTCTGGTGGCCGTAGCGCAGATCATGGAAGTCGGCTCTCCCGCCGCTGTTCTCGGATACTCCACGCCGACCCACTCTGCTCCGTTTCCTTCTTTTTTGGCATCATCCATGATCAGATCTGCATACCCTGCCATAACAAAGGCCATACCTGTTTTCCCGGATAACGCTTTCTGCCGCACCGAATCGTCATTGTTCGAAAGACAGTCTGCATCAATAAGACCTAAGCCCCACCATCTGGTCAGCACTTCCATCATGGCTTTATATTCCGGCATCGTCTGCGGAATTACTACATTGCCATCATCATCGATTCGAAAATCAGCGGTATTTGCAAATCCATACGCGCCTGTACCGGAAGCGATTCCTCCACAAGCCGTCATGATCGAACTGGTAAAGCTAAGTGTTGCCCCGTACTTTTCTTTGAATGCCAACAGAACCTTCTCCCAGTCCTCCAATGTGACCGGCATATCCAGACCGCACTCTGTAAGCCAGTCCTGTCTTACAATAGGCCCTAAATATACTTGATTATACAGGTCTTCCTTGACAGATGCCACGCTGTATAAGGTTCCGTCTGACAGCATCGCCTCCTTCTTCTCGGCCTCATTCTCCGGAGCGTTCAGCCATGCCCAGTAATTCGGTGCATATTTCGGCAGATACTCCGTCAGATCCCAGATCATTCCATCTTCCAGCAGGGATCTCGCTTCATTGCTGGTAATCCGATAAAAGATCATGTTTGGAAGCACGGTATCTACCCACAAGAGCTGATAGGCCTGTCCAACGTCTGAGCCTGCAGTAGTCCACTTCCAGTCAATGGCAACACCCGTTTTATCTTCCATTCCGGAATGGAAGGGCGAAGCCTGCCAACTGTTTATGTCTTCCGCTAACTCAATCTGATTCCCACACCAATACGTCAACTGGACATCTGTGTCCAGAGGATAGCTTACCACATCCGTATTGTCGGAATCTGTTCCCGGATTTTTCGGTCCATTCGGTGTTTCTTTTCCGCCGCATGCACAGGCCCCGGCAGCCATGGAAGCTGCAAGCAATAACACCACTACTTTTTTCCATACATTTCTCATAATATGATTTCTCCTTTTCTTTAATATCTGGCTGACCAGTTATCATCCGGGACATTCCCGGGATCTTCCTCCAACGGTTCCAAGCCTGACTCCGTTACCGCCCTGCCATAGTTCACGCAATACCAGACTCCGACACCTGCACCGATTGCTGCTACGATTACAATCGCCAATATGATCGCTATCATGGTTCGTTTCTTTTTCATACCGCTTCTCCTCCTTCTGCGAAACTACTTCTTACTGTAGTATGTGATGTCTTTTTCACTCTTCAGCGGGAAGGTGATCAATTTCGTTGCTCCATCCGCCACCAGGCATTTTTGCGGTCCAAGCTTCTGGAACAGATATACATTGCTCTCATGAGCGTCAACACCACCAATCTCATTGGCAATTCGCAGTTCAAAGGACTTCTGATTTGTCGTCCATATTGCATATTCAGGATCTGCATACTCACACAACCGCTTGATACATCCGCCCACTCCGTGATGGTTCATCTGGAAGATATCACTCTTTAACGCTTCCCCGTATGTCTCACACAGCAGTTCCGACACTCTCTTTTCTGCATCGTTTGTGAAAAGCACCGTCTGGCCGTTTGCGCTCATTCGAATTACCAAAGATGCATTATTTTCACTGGTGATCGTACCATATCCATAGCACAGCGCATAGTCTTCAGCCGTATATAACACCTGGAAATCTACGTTGCAGAATGTCAGTGTCTGCCCGGTATGCGGTCTGATCAGCTTGCATTTGTAGATCTCAGAAGCGACCTTCGGCAGCTCCTTCTCCAGATAGTCATCGTAGCCATTGCTGTACATAGTGCTTACTCCCGGGCTCGCCACAATATTCTCTACGGTCACCTTTTCCTTGTAGTCAGCGGCAAACTGCCGGAAGCATCCGTAATGATCTCCGTGTGCATGTGAGATAAACCATGCCGCAATCACGACCTTTCCATCCGTCCGTTTATTGTTGTCCAGAAGGAACTGATACAATCCTGCGGCATCATAATTATATCCACCGTCAAAAATAACGTATCTTCCGTCTTCCAGAATAACGACGTAACTCTCACCATTTCCATCATTCTCATCCCTGTGCGAATAATCCAATGACATGACGGCCAGCGTTGTATCGGTAACCTTCTCATAATCCGGCTCTGCGTCCTTGTAAGCTGTCTTCCCCAACGTATCGGTGACAATGCTCACGGAATCATTGTAATTAAAATAATTGATATGCACCAGTCCGCTTTCCCCTACACATGTCACAGAGCGATTCTTACCGATGCTGCTTTCCTCTTTTACGGCGAATCCCGCAGCTGTCAGTGAAGCAACGTAACTGTCAATCTGTTCTGCCTCCGCCTCCGTATAAATCATCTGCATATTGCCGTTTCCGTATTCATAGACACCGGAATATATGCCTCCCTTAAACTCGGGAATATCCAGTAGCACACTTCTGTCTGTCATCCGAACCTCCTCCTTTACTTTCGCCACCAGAGATCTTGTGCCGTCTTCATCCTTTACCGCGTAGTCTTTTACGAGATTTTCCAATTCTTCTACTGCATTCTGAAGCATCGTATTGGTAAAGCCGCTGATGATGATCTTGTTGCCGACGATCCGCACACAGCTTTGATTCTTCTTCAGATTATCGGCAGCTACCGTTGATTCTATATACTGCGTACTTCCGATCACAATCTCATAATCATCTTCTCTGTATTTCGTATCGTTTTGTATCTTAAATGATACACCCGTCAGGGATCCCAAAGCGGTACGTACCATGGAGGCCACGGCAGCTTCTTCCCCGCCGGCATTCTTACTTACCACAATACGGTACTTCGTCTCTCCATTCTCAACCAACGGCACCTCACGGATCAATCCATCCACAGACTCCGCACCCTTATAGGCTGCTGCATACGGCCGGATCGCTCTCTGCTGTGCTTTCCGAAGTCCGTTATTCTCATCCAGATATGCCGTTGAAGCCACCTGTGAGACACTTCTTGCATGCACATAACGGTCAAAGCCACCGTACACCGTCAGCTTCTTATTATTGGTAAGCGTGACGGTAGCATAACCGACACCACAATACCTTGTGCCATAATCTGCTTTTCCGATATCCTCACTGACACCTGCATATACGTACACATCTCCATAGGCATCCGTCTTGATCCAGCTGCCGTCAAACACCTGTGCCACTGCGCCGTTTTCCACCTGATCAAGATCAAACACACCGGAATTACCCAGATTCTTCCACTTCGTAATAAGAGTACCGATTTCAAAATTTTTGATGATCTTCTTATCCACAGCCGCTTTCAGCGCATCATATTCTGATGTTCTAATCTTCGTAAGCCAGCGAAGCGCCGCAGGCCCATTCGTCCGAACACCCGCACCATCCAACGTATCTACGGACAGCGTATAAATATCAATGACTTTCGTCTCGGAAGTAATATCCACAACCGGATTTGTTGTGAGCTTTCCATCCACAACGGCAAAAAGGAATTCACCATCCACGAGATTGTTCAGATCCCATTTTCCCACCGTGAGTGTTCGTTCGACACCATTAACCTTTACCACAGTCGTCTCCACATACGGCTCATATTCCATGCCGGGCCGATAGACAACAAGATTGTCAATGGTAACGTCACAGTTGCACTGCAGGAGCAGCCGGACATTATCGTCCAGACAATTTCTATATTCTTTAAACAAGGCGATATCATCATCTCCCCAGGTGCCAAGACGCTTATATTCTCCCTTTGCGGAAGACTTCACATACAGTGCAAGACCCTCCTGCGGCGATACTTCAAGCTTCATATGATAGGTTGTTCCGATCTTGCCGCTCAGATCAGCCGTTGGCCCATATGCCACTGGCTTCCAGTCCGAAGGATATCTGACCGCAGTACGGGACTTATTACCCGCCCACATTCCGGCAATCCATATATTATTTTCAATACCGGACGGCGCCTTTGCCACATCCGTGGACACAGCGACTCCTTTGCTGGCAAAGGTAAATGCATTTACTGCGCCTGTGTTGAAGGTGTAGTCGCATTCGATCACCACACCGTTCTTAGATATATCCGGGTGGCTTGCCAGCAGGAACTGACTCCGGTTGTTCTTGGCAGTTCCATCCTCCGGTGCCTCGTTGTTATCTCCTGTCAGTCTTAATGCACCGTTCTCGATGGTCAGAGAGGCATCCTTTAGCGCATGGCCAAGAAGATAATTATCCTCACCGAAAATTGCTTTTGCCAGATCGTCACCTGACAAGCCGGCCAGTGAAGCATCGTTAAAATCGTTGTAGAAGTAAAACTCCGGCTTTGAAACGGTCATGGCTCTTGCTTCCGCAATAGGCGTTACCGTCAGATTATCAATGGTAACGTCACAGCCGTTCTGAATAATCAGCCGCACATTATTGTCCAGGCAATCGATACTGCATTCCTTAAAAACAGCGAGGTCTGCACCGGTCCAGGTTCCCAGACGAACATAGTCCGCATTTCCGGCTTTCTTCGCATATAACCTGAGTCCTTCCTTCGGAGAAACCTCCAGCCGGAGCTTATATGCGGTACCCAGCTTTCCGGAGAGTCCATAATTGTCGCTATACACAAGCGGAGACCAGTCTTTTCCGGCTCTGTCTTTACACCGTAACGCGGTACGTGACTTTTCCTTCGACCATATACCGGCAATCCATACATTGTTCTCACTGGCTCCTTGTGTCGCAATCGGTTTGCTTGCAAATGTAAAAGCATTCTGCGATCCGCTGTTTAAGATGTAATCGCATTCAATCACGACACCTTCTGCAACCCGGCTGTTACTGGCAAGCAGGAACTGACTTCTGTTATTTGCTTTTCTTCCATCGGTGGGCGCTTTACCATTATCTCCGATCAACCGCAGTGCTCCGTTTTCAATACGCAGCGTAGCGTTTACTTCTCCTTGCCCAAGGAAGTAATTTCCTTCTCCGAAAAGCGCCGCTGCAAGATTGGCATCCGTCAGCCCCGCCAGGGAAGCGTCATTGAAATCATTGCTGAAAAAGCCCACTTCCGTGGATGGCTTCCCGATCTCACCAGACACATCCTTTAAGGAATATACTCTGAGATTATCGATCGTAACGTCGCAATTACATTGGAGAATCAGCCTTACATTGTTATCCAGACAGTCTGCATACAAGGTATTTCCGGACTGATTCATCTTTTCCGTAGTCAAATCCGCCAGCAGTGCATAGGAATTGGATGTGCTCCGTTTTGCATATAGCTTAATGCCATCGCCTGGTGATACTACAACCCGCAAGCTATAAGATGTTCCGGTGGAAGAATATGTGGTATCGTTACTGTTCACGATTCCCGGATTGGTCCAGGAATTCTTCGTCGCCGTGCATCTTAAGGAAGTACGGTACCCGGCATTGGTCCACAGACCCGTAATCCATACGTCACCGGCATCAATATAGCCGGAAGGTACGATGGGTTTACTTGCAAAATTAAACGCATTCTTTGAACCCTCGTTAAGCATATAATCGCACTCGATAACCACGCCTTGGGATACCTGGTCGTTGCTTGCAAGCAGGAACTGACTTCTGTTATTTGCTTTTCTTCCATCGGTGGGCGCTTTACCATTATCTCCAATCAACCGCAGCGCTCCGTTTTCAATTCTTAAATCTGCATCTCTCTCGCCCTGCCCTAACAGATAATTGCCTTCGCCAAAAAGCGCTGCTGCCAGGTCTGCTCCCGTTAGATTTGCAAGTGACGCATCATTGAAGTCATTGTTGAAGAATCCTACTTCCGCTGAAGAATCGGGCTTCAGGTTTTTTGCGGAATATACCTTAAGATTATCGATGGTAACATCACAATCATTCTGCACGACCAATCTCACGTATTTATCTAAATATTCGGCAAAATTAATTCCCTCAACACGATTGATTTCCTCTACCGACAGGTCAGCAAGAATACCATAAGAATCGGAACCTTTCCGCTTTGCATACAGTTTTATGCCGTCAGCAGGTGTTGCCACAACTCTCATACTGTACGCAGTCCCGACCGTGCTGTATGCTGCGCTGGAACTGTCCACAACCCCCGGATTCGTCCAGGAGTTCTTATTCGCCGCTGCCCTTATGGAAGCACGATATCCGGCATTCGACCATATCCCTGCAATCCAGACACCATTTGCTTCTATATAAGTTTCCTGAAGCGGTCTGCTTACAAACTCAAATGCATTCTGCGAACCGCTATTGAATGTGTAATCACATTCTATAACCACTCCATCCTTCGGAATATCATCATGCCCTGCCAGTAAAAGCTGGGTTCGGTTGTTCTTCTTACTTCCGTCCTCCGGTGCCTGATTATTGTCACCGATCAACCGCAGTGCTCCATTCTCAATCTTCATAGAGGCATCCTTCGAACCATGTCCAAAGATATAATTTCCTTTTCCGAAGATTGCTGTCGCTAATTCTTCGTCAGCCAGGTCACTAAGGCCTGCATCATTAAAATCATTTTCAAACCAGAAATCCTGTACCGGATCTTCCTCACCCTGTTTATCTTTCATCAAGCTGACCTTCAGATTGTCGATGGTAACGTCACAAAGACACTGAAGTACCAGTCTGACATTATCATCCAGGCAATCCGCAAAGGAAACACCGGCTGCATCCATGGTATCCACACTTAGTTTCTGCAAAACCGTATATCCTTTGTCCCCGGATCTTCTTACACTGAGTGTCATTCCGTCAGTGGGCGATACCTCCAGCTTAAGACGATAAGACATTCCTGCAAGACTGTATGTGGTATCTTTTGTGTTGGCTAATCCCGGGTTTTCCCAGGAATTATTGTTCTTCACACAGCGCAGTGAAGTGCGGTATCCTTTCGCCCATATTCCCGAGATCCATACATCTCCCGAATCAATACTCTTAAACGTGGTATCAATCGGCTTGCTCAGGAATGTAAATGCATTTGTACTGCCTTCATGAAGCATATAATCACATTCAATTACAACACCTTTTTCGGATATTTTTTCATTATTAGCCAGTAAGAGCTGGGTTCTGTTTACCTTCGTCTTACCGTCGGAGGGTGTCTTATTGTCATCACCTGTGATCCGTAATGCTCCATCCTCAATCTTCATGGATGCATCCTTGGCGGCATGTCCGAAAATATAATTTCCTTCGCCGAAAACCGCTGCTGCAAGAGCTTCTCCTTCCAGGTTCCTCAAGCTCTCATCTTCGAAATCGTTGTAGAACAGTGTTTCCCCTGTCTCTTCCGGTTCTTCCTCTGACTCTTGGATCAGGCTGACCTTCAGATTGTCGA
>CAKSAI010000039.1 GCA_934434905.1 uncultured Lachnospiraceae bacterium
CATCCTGCCTCCTGCACTCTCTTTCTCAAACCAAAAATCCGCCATACTGGGTTCTTTTCCCTTAGTATAACGGATTTTTTGCCAAAATACAATAAGGTTTCCGTAGAAATACCGGAATCATCCATGACACCGTGATCGGTAACCATGTATTCTATTGAGGAAAGGCCTCTATTTCTGATGACAGTTAATGCCGCATGTGCTGCAATTTCCGCCGCAATGGCAGGACTTTCCTTTCTTCTTGTCACGCACCATGGTGCAGATCACAAGAATCACAATCGCAACTACAATAGCTCCTACAATGATCGTTCCCATAATTTTCCTCCTTGCGCTATGCGCACGCATATCCATCAATCATCCATATTTCATATGAACAAATCAATATTTTTTGTTTCACGGTTAGTATATTCTAACTCCCATCGAATGTCAATACCTTTTTTCATTGCCTTTTTTCCAATTTAATGGTATAATAGCTTCTACTTGACGAGATGTTATCGCGTTTAGTGATTATGGTACAATAGATACAGTTATTCACTTTCAGACATGAGGAGAAGGAACATGCATATTAACGAATCTTCGGAAAACTACTTGGAAACGATTCTGATCTTAAGCAAACGGCTGCCCGTAGTGCGGTCTGTAGATATCGCAGAAGAACTCGGCTTTAAGAAGTCCAGCATCAGTGTTGCCATGAAGAATCTGCGGGAGAAGGGACACATCGTGGTAAATAAATCCGGTTTCATCACCCTGACGGAATCCGGACGACAGATTGCCGAGATGATCTTCGAACGCCATGAACTGATCTCGGACTGGCTCACCAGCCTGGGCGTCGATCCGGTGATCGCTGCGGAAGATGCCTGCCGGATGGAACATGTCATCAGCAAGGAAAGCTTTGAAGCCATCAAGAATCATGTGAACAGCCGCCCCCAATAGGAAGCGGCTGTTTTTCATATACTATTTTCTATTTTCCCGACAGATATTCCTTCGCTGCTCTTCCGGACAGATAACGGGACAGATTGAAGGTTCGCACATCCATATGCTCTTCCTTCGCCGCTGCCCTTGCAAAATACACTTCCAGTTCACAAGCCGGACACTGATCCCATGCCTCATATTCATCCCCCGACCAATAAATCACACATTTTTCTGAATGTTTCGTATGTGAAAAACGCATATCCGCCAGTGCCGGGGCCGCGTCCATAGACAGACCACACAGATATTCGACATCCTCATAATCCATCTCCTCTCCCCACTGAGCCACGTTATACCGCGCGATCCAGTAATCCGCACGACCGAAGGACAAGAGCAGATAGAACACTGTCACCAGAACCATGCCATATCTGAAAAAAGGAAACTTCTTTCTCCATATCTGGGCAATCACTCCCGCCATCAGAAATGCCAGCAGCGCCAGGAACCACAGTACCAGCACCCGCAGAAAAGTCAGATGATAAGTCCCGATATAAAGGATCATCCGCAGTGCACTTGAGGCGATCATGATATAGGTACAGCCGGAAAACACCAGCAGAAGAATCTTCAGCAGTTTATTTTCCTCGAACAGGCGAATACAGAAGAGCACCAGCGCCAGGTTAAAAACACACAGAAACAGCAGTTGGAAAAAGCCCTGGTGCGCATACTGCGCATACGTATATCCCGCCGGAAGCACCAGCCCTCCGGTAAAGAGGAACACAAGCTGTATCACACAGAAGATCAGATACACCGCTGTTATCATAGCGATAAAAGTGATAGCCGTCACCGGATTCTTCCGATACTCCTTCTCCCGCCATCTTGGCATATTGCGCAGGGTAAGCACCGCCAGAAACGCATAGCTGGCGAAAAAACCAAACAACAAAAGAAAAATTACAAGCACGACATTGGGCGAGAGAACGACCTGATCCAGAAGACGACGAATTCCGCCGCCGATATACTGATCGAAGATCGCATCCGCACTGCTCAGCATGGAAACTACAAACAACAGTAACGGCAGTCCGATCAGGATTCCCAGCAGCACAGGCTTCACATACGGATTCTTCGCTTCTCTGCTCTTCTGACTTCTTCTGTACTTTCCAAAATGTTGAAAAGGCGCTGCCACCATAGGGATCATGCACAAGTAGAAGAAACAGATATTGCACAGCGATTGCCCCAGATTCCAGTTCGCTTCCGGGTAAAACTGGCGCAGCATGAACACCGCCAGCAAAAGCAGTATCCCAACCGTATTAAAGAATATAATAAAATTATTGTCCGTCAAGGCTGTACTGATTCCCAGAAGCAGAACAGGCGCCACATAATACACATTTGCCCTGCGCCATGCGATTTGTGCCTTTCGCAAAAACAGCACACAGACTCCCACTGTGGCCGCCACGATCAGCGGAAAGGTCACGCCCGCATAATTCTTATAAAAGGCGATTGAAAAACATATGCCATAGATCAGAGAAACTATCAGGAAATATATTGTATTCTGTTCCATGACAGGATTGGCCTGCTCCTGCATTGTCTCATTCGGAGATTTCTCTTCCTTTATTATCGGTTCCATATACGTTATCCTCCTTGTGATTGTTTTCACTTAAGGCAAGTATAGCACAGCAGGCTTGAGCTGTCAATATATTTTTATCGTAATTCGATATATTTTTATTTCTTTTCTTTATCCTAGTGCCACATCCAGCACCATCATCAAC
The DNA here is from genome assembly GCA_934434905.1 of uncultured Lachnospiraceae bacterium. GTDB lineage: Bacteria > Bacillota > Clostridia > Lachnospirales > Lachnospiraceae > 14-2. Next base: position 2,664 of record CAKSAI010000039.1, read on the forward strand.
GCAAAACCAACCGCAAAACCGATAGTTCCCATATTGGAATGCTTTCCTTCGGAGGCCTCCGGGATCAGCTCCTCCACCACCACATACATCATGGCTCCCGCCGCAAAGGACAACACATAGGGCAGTACGGGCGTCAGCACGTTTGCCAGAAGAATCGTAATCACCGCCGCGATGGGTTCCACGATCCCCGACAGCATACCTGACAGAAACGCCCTGCCGCGGGTACCGCCCTCACTCTTCAGGGGCATAGAGACAACCGCACCCTCCGGGAAGTTCTGGATCGCGATGCCGATGGACAGCGCCATGGCTGCTGCGAAGGTGATATGACTGTTCTCACTGAGCATTCCTGCGAAAACCACACCCACTGCCATTCCCTCCGGGATATTGTGAAGCGTCACGGCAAGCACCAGCATGGTAGTTTTCTTAAGGCTCCGCTTCGGCCCCTCCGGTGTGTCCTGTCCCAAATGAAGATGGGGAACTGCACGGTCCATGAAGAGCAAGAAAAAAATGCCCAGCAGGAATCCTCCGGCCGCCGGAACAAATGCCAGCCTGCCAAGGCCCTCGGACATATTCATGGACGGAATCAGAAGAGACCACACAGAAGCAGCTACCATCACACCGGAAGCAAAGCCCAGCAGAATCTTCTGAAGGATGGGATTCAACTCATCCTTCAGAAGAAACACACAGGCAGCTCCCAGAGTAGTACCAAGAAACGGTATCAGAATTCCAATAAACAGATTCATATGGCCTCTCCTCCTTACTTCCGGGCTAGCTCAGCCAGACCGACATCCGTCCGCTAAATTCGTGCAAGCATGATTTAACGTCCCTCTTCGGTCTGGCTGAACTGTTACCATACCTTATGCTTTACAGTTCGCAGTTATTCACAGTTCTTGGGAACGGAATTACGTCACGGATGTTACCCATGCCGGTCAGGTACATGACACAGCGCTCAAAGCCAAGACCAAAGCCTGCATGGCGGGCAGAGCCGTACTTCCGCAGATCAAGATAAAAATCATAATCCTCTTTCTTAAGCCCCAGCTCCTCAATACGTCCAAGAAGCTTGTCATAATCATCCTCTCTCTGGCTTCCGCCGATGATCTCACCGATTCCGGGCACCAGGCAGTCCATGGCTGCCACCGTCTTGCCGTCCTCATTCATCTTCATATAGAAGGCCTTGATCTCCTTGGGATAGTCCGTCACAAATACCGGGCGCTTAAATACTTCCTCCGTGAGATAGCGCTCGTGCTCCGTCTGCAGATCCACGCCCCAGGATACCTTATATTCGAAATTGTCGTTATTTTTCTCCAGGATCTCAATGGCCTCTGTATAGGTCACATGGCCAAAGTCTGAATTCACCACATGATTCAGCCGTTCCAGTAATCCCTTGTCCACAAAGCTGTTGAAGAAGTTCATCTCCTCCGGCGCATGCTCCAGCACATACCGGATCACGTACTTCAGCATACTCTCAGCCAGCATCATATCGTCCTTCAAGTCCGCAAAGGCAATCTCCGGCTCGATCATCCAGAACTCCGCTGCATGACGGGTGGTATTGGAATTCTCCGCCCGGAAGGTCGGCCCGAAGGTATAGATGTTCCGGAAGGCCATGGCATATGTCTCGCCGTTCAACTGTCCGCTGACCGTAAGGTTGGTGGGCTTATTGAAGAAGTCCTGACTGTAGTCTACAGTTCCGTCCGCATTCTTCGGCAGATTATTAAGATCCAGAGTCGTCACCTGGAACATCTCACCGGCGCCTTCACAGTCGCTTCCGGTAATCAGCGGCGTATGCACATAGACAAAGTCCCGCTCCTGGAAAAACTTATGAATCGCATAGGCAATCAGGGAACGCACCCGGAATACCGCCTGGAACGTGTTGGTTCTGGGTCTCAGGTGCGAGATCGTCCGCAAATATTCGAAGCTGTGTCTCTTCTTCTGTAAAGGATAATCCGGTGTGGAAGCACCTTCGATACTGATCTCCTCCGCCTGTACCTCAAAGGGCTGCTTGGCATCCGGGGTCGGGATCAACAATCCCTTTACGATAATGGCCGCTCCCACGTTGAGCTTCGCCACCTCCGCGAAATTGGAAAGCCCATCTGCAAATACCACCTGCAACGTTTCAAAAAAGGTTCCGTCATTTACTACAATAAATCCAAAGTTCTTAGAATTACGGATGCTGCGCACCCAGCCGCAGATCTCCACGGTCTGGTTCAGGTACTTCTCCTGATTCCGATATAATTCTCTGATATTGATCAATTCCATCTTACTGTTCCTCCGACTTTCTGCATCTTTTCTATCTATCAAAATCCATACTACTGCGAAGCAGTCATCATTCCTCTGCTGCACTCGGCTCTGTATAGTTCACCTTGGCATTCTCCACCAACATGGAGATTGCCTGATTGCAACGATAGGAATCCTGCACATAGCTCTTCTCATACTCTGCATACAGCTCGTCCTCGCTGGAGTATTGGTAGTTGCTCATCATGTTGGAAACGAATTCTTTGAAGCCCTCCTCGTCAAGCTCGATTCCCTCCTTGTCTGCAATCGCAAGAAGGATCAGCTCCGTCTCCAGATTCTCCTTCATATATTCCACAGCTTCCGTATTGAAGTCCTCTTCCGACTTCTGGTACTGCTCCTTTAAAATCTCCGCCGCACTCTTACCATACTGCTTCTGGCACATAGCCTCAAACTTCTTCTTGTAATCATTGACACGCTTGTCAAGAAGTCCCTCCGGCAGTTCCTTGACCTGACAGTTCTCCGCCAGCTTCTCCAGGATAGCGCTGCGTTTACTGTTCTCTATCGCATATTCATTTTGACTGTCCAGATACTGCTTCACATCATCCTTCATCCCCTGGGCCGTGGTAAATCCATAATAGGAAAAATTACGGGCAACATACGCATCGGAAAGCGTATCATAGGCGGCCGGAACCGGTGTCACAATGGAATTCACCGTCACATTGAAGACTACTTCCTTTCCTGCCAGATCCGGATTGTTCTTATAGGGATCCGGGAATGTCAGGTTCAGAGCCAGCTTATCGCCCACATTGGCGCCGATCAGTCCCTCCTCGAAGCCATCAATGAAACTGCCGGATCCGATCTCAAGTACCTGGTCGCTGGCCGTCCCGCCGGAAAAAGCTACGCCATCCTGAAGTCCTTCATAATCAATGTTCACATAGTCTCCATTCTCAACCTTCGTCTTCTCTGTGGTTTCATAATCGGAGGCATTGGCGATCATCTTCTCGATATAAGCCTGCACAGCTGCATCTGTCACTTCCGTCTTCTCCACGGAGATATCCAGTCCCTTATAATCCCCCAGAGTCACATAATCGGCCGGATCATAGCCTCTGCCCGCTTCTTCGCCATCCTTGTTCTTGTCCTTTCCGCAGCCGCCTAGCAGCGTCAGAGCACATAACCCCACGAAAAGTAATACCGTATTCTTTTTCATTTTCTTTAAGCCTTTCTTGTTTCTTACTGTTTTCCTATTAAGATACCACATTTTCCGAAAAAATAAAAGCTTTTCCAACAAACCTTTGCACTTTTTCCAAAAAAAGGGTATACTGTGCATGTTGGTAATGAACTCACACTGCAGAGAGGAGTCAAAACAAGAATCATGAGTACATTAAATCTGACACTATTAACCGACCTGTACGAGCTGACCATGATGCAGGGATACTTCAAGACACAGAACCGGGAGGTCGTCGTCTTCGATGCCTTCTACCGCAACAATCCTTCCGGCGGCGGCTATGCCATCTGCGCAGGGCTGGATCAGGTAATCGATTATGTGAAGAACCTTCACTTTGACCTGGATGACATCGCCTACTTAAGAAGCCTCGGAATCTTTGACGATGATTTTCTGGAATACTTAAGCAGCTTCCGCTTCTCCGGCGATATCTATGCGATTCCGGAAGGCACCGTTATCTTCCCCAGAGAACCGCTGGTGAAGGTCGTTGCTCCCATCATGGAAGCACAGCTTCTGGAAACCGCTATTTTAAATATCATCAATCACCAGAGCCTGATTGCCACTAAGGCCGCCCGCGTCTGCTATGCAGCCCAGGGAGACAGCGTGATGGAGTTCGGTCTGCGTCGGGCCCAGGGGCCGGATTCGGGAACCTACGGAGCCAGAGCCGCAGTGATCGGCGGCTGTATCGGCACTTCCAACGTGCTGACCGGCCAGATGTTCGATGTGCCGGTAAAGGGAACACACGCTCATAGCTGGATCATGAGCTTCCCGGATGAATACACCGCCTTTAAGACTTACGCAGATCTGTATCCGTCCGCCTGCATCCTTCTGGTGGATACCTACGATACCTTAAAATCCGGTATGCCCAACGCCATCCGTGTATTCAAGGAGATGCGCGAGGCGGGTGTTCCCCTGACCTTCTACGGAATCCGCATGGATAGCGGCGACCTGGCCTATCTGTCCAAGAAGGTACGTAAAATGCTGGACGACGCCGGCTTCCCCGACGCCGTGATATCAGCCTCCAACGATCTGGATGAATATCTGATCGAGAGCTTGAAGCTTCAGGGAGCCACCATCACCTCCTGGGGTGTCGGCACCAACCTGATCACCTCCAAGGACTGCCCGGCCTTCGGCGGCGTATATAAGCTTGCGGCCATCCAGAATGAAGCGGGTGAATTCATCCCCAAGATCAAGCTGTCTGAGAACAGTGAGAAGGTCACCAACCCCGGCAATAAGACCGTGTACCGGATCTACGAGAAGGAATCCGGCAAGATCAAGGCGGACCTGATCTGCCTGGTGGATGAGACCTTTGATGAGAATATGAGCCTTAAACTCTTCGATCCCATTGAGACCTGGAAGAAAACGAAGCTGGCCGGCGGAACATACACCATGCGCGAGCTTTTAGTACCCATTTTTCAAAAGGGTGAATGTGTCTACACTACCCCGCCGGTCATGGAGATCCGGGAATACTGTAACCGTGAGAAGGACACGCTGTGGAACGAGACCAAGCGGTTCGTCAATCCTCATCATGTATATGTGGATCTGTCGGATAAGCTGTATAAAATGAAGGCGGATCTGCTGGATCAGATGAGTGAGAAGGAATAAGAAGCGTGAGCGGGTCACTAAGTCAGAATTCTTTTCCCACAAGTGGGAACGATTTCTGACTTTTGACCCTTGAATCATATTAATTGAACCCAACAATCTTCTGTGACAGCTTATAGGCCGCCACGGAGATCTTCCTGCCGCCCTTCCCCGGAAGGTTCATGGCCTGTCCCATGATTCCATTCCGCAGGTGATGGAAGAGACGGATATCATAATTCTTCAGATATTTCCAAAGCTCCCTCTTCTTCTCAAGATTCTCCTCCGTCCCGGAACGGATGCACATGATGGTGGATATCACCGTGATGATCTCCAGGTAATTGAACATGTACTTCCGCAGCTTCTTATTGGACAGCTTCCAGAGATCCACAGACTCCACCATGATCTTGTTGACCTTGATCTGCTGATCGATCCGGCGGATCATCACCGCCTCATTGACCGATTGATCCTCCCGTCCGATGAAGTAACGATAAAAGTCCACGTTCAGATAGTACATCTTCTTCACATGGGGCAGCGGAACGTATACGAAAATATTGTCCACGTAAAAGGTATGCTTCGGCAGCTCCAGTCCGCATTCCCGAAGCAACTGTGTCCGGTAGATCACGGAGTGCATGAGGATATAGCGTCCCTTCATGAAGTGCCCGGCCTCATTCCAGCCAAACAACTGATCCTCCGGCAGAATGCCCCGGTAATGCATGACCTTCTTGTGCTTGGCTCCTTCCTTCTCATATACGAAGTTACTGATCAGCATGTCCAGGACATCCTTCCCGCCGCTCAGTTCCTTCAGCGTCTCCAAAACTCTCCGGTACGCCTCGGCATCTACCCAGTCATCGCTGTCCACCACCTTGAAGAACAGGCCGCTGGCATTGCGTATTCCTGTGTTGACTGCCTCCCCATGACCGCCGTTCTCCTGATGAATGGCGCGCACAATGGTGGGATATTTCTCTGCATAGCTGTCCGCGATCTCCGCTGTAGCATCCATAGAACCGTCATCCACCACCAAGATCTCCACATCCTCGCCGCCGGGCAGCAGAGATTCGATACAATGCTCCATATAATCCTGTGAATTGTAGCATGGGATTGTAATTGTCAGTAACTTCATAAACCCTTTCTCCTTTCACAATTTCACTGTCTATTAGTATACACGCTTTTCCTTCGGATTCCAATCTCTTTTTTCGAAAAACTTTCGAAAGAAACTTTTAACTTTACAGTCTACGGCATCTCCGACACATCTCCTGCCTTTCCGAACGCCCCCGAAGCCCTTCCTGTTGCTATCCGATCCTTCCGGGCGCCTCCCCGAAGTTCTTCTTATATGCCCGGAAAAACGTGGAATAATTCCGAAACCCGCACTCAAAGCAGGCAGCAGTAGCCGGCATTCCCTGCCGGATCAGCTCCCTGGCATACCGAAGACGCTTGATCGTCACGTAAGTTCCGATGGTATACCCCGTCTCCTTTTTAAAGGAATGCATAAGGTAATACTTGCTGGTATAGAACTTCTCCGCCAGCGCATCGATGGACAGTTCCTCCGTCAGATGCTCATTCAGATAGGACAACAGACCCAGGACCTTATCGTTGGACTGGTTGGTGGCCAGAAAGCTCAGATCGTCATGGACTGCAGCCCGGTTCAACTGTATCATAAACTCCAGGAACAGGATATCCCGGTACAGCACTCCGCCATAATCCGTGTCGTCAAGGGACTGCTCCAGCTCCATAAGCACCGAAAAAAGCTTGCTGTTCTTCATGGAGGACATGCGAAGCACGCTGGACTTCTCCTGCCTGGCCCGGACGAAGCAGAGTCCAAGGTCACACGCCTCCTTTTGAAACGACTTTAAAAAATCCGGTGAGATATAGAGAATGATTCGTTCATAGGTGCTGCCACCCCGGATGATCGGCCGATGTACCTCCCCGGCATTCACCAGCACGATATCAAAGGGCGCAAGCTCATAAGACCTGCCCTCGATGCAATACGTCACATCACCGGAAAGCAGGATCAGAATCTTGTAAAAATCATGATAATGGTACGCAAACTCCCGCCGCTCACTGTCCTTGGGATGAAAGATGCGGAAGTTCTGATCAAGATAACCTCTTTTTTCATATTCCGTCATGGAGAGGGGATCCTTTCTCTCTTTTTATCAGTCTGGCTGAACGGTTACTTTGTCAGCCCGCACTCCTCCAATACTTTCCACAACTCTTCTTCCTTCTTCTTCTCCATACAGGTCATAGGCAGCCGAAGCACATTCTCGCAAAGACCCATGGTCGCCAGTGCAGCCTTGGTCGGAATGGGATTCACTTCCCAGAAAAGAGCCTTCATCAGAGGCAGATAATCCAATTGAAGCCGCAGCGCACGTTCCCGGTCGCCGTCAAGATACTCCATCACCATATCGTGGGTCTCCCTGGGCATCACGTTGGAAAGCACAGAGATCACGCCGATTCCTCCCAGGGAGAGAATCGGGATCACCTGATCGTCATTGCCGGAATAGATATCGATCACACCCCGTCCAAGCTGGGCCAGATGGGCGATCTGGGAGATATCTCCGCTGGCCTCCTTGATTCCAACCACATTCTTCACCTCGCGTGCAATCTTCACCGCCGTCTCCGGCAGGATATTCACACCGGTGCGGGAGGGAACATTGTACATGATGATGGGCAGCTCCACCGCCTCCCCCACAGCCTTGTAGTGCTCAAACAAGCCGTTCTGTGTGGCCTTGTTGTAAAAAGGCGTCACCACCAGCAGCCCGTCAACGCCCAGCTCCTGGGCCTTTCTTGACATGTCGATGACGTTTCTGGTGCAGTTGCCTCCGGTTCCTGCGATCACAGGGACACGATGATCCACGATTCTTACCGCAAGATCGATACAGGCAAGCTTCTCCTCCATAGTCATGGTAGCGGGCTCCCCGGTTGTGCCGCAGATGATGATCGCGTCCGTCCCCTCCTGCACCTGTCGTTCGATCAGGCACTTAAGCGCCTCGTAATCTACACTTTCATCCTTGCAAAACGGTGTAACAAGCGCAACGCCTGCGCCCTTGAATATAGCCATAATCCCCACCCTTTCTATGTTTCATTCCGGCAAGGCTTCGATTCCTTTCCCTGCCACATTGCATCCATCTTTCTTTCATTCACTTTGCATAACTTACTTTCCCTGCGCCCTGTCTTCTTCCAGTATCTGTGCAATAAGCTCCCGTTCATCCATATGGTGCTTCTCGCCCCGGATCTCCTGATAGTCCTCATGCCCCTTACCGGCAAGAACGATCACATCCCCCGGCTGGGCGTGGTGTATGCAGTACGCGATAGCCTCCTTGCGATCCGCAATGGTTACGTACGCGCCGTCCGCCTTCTTCACTCCGGTCAGAATGTCGTTTATAATATCCATGGGATCCTCAAAACGCGGATTATCTGAAGTTACTACCGTCAGATCCGCCAGTCTGGAAGACACCTCTCCCATCTCGTACCGCCGGGACTTCGCCCGATTTCCGCCGCAGCCGAAGAGACAAACCAGGCGCTTGGGATGATACTCCTTCAATGTCGTCAGAAGGCTCTCCAAGGCCATGGCATTATGGGCATAATCGATCATCATCGTATAGTCCTTTGCGACGGGAACCAACTCGATTCTTCCCTTTACGGACACGTGCTGAAGCGTCTCATTTATTTTTTCCGGAGGGATCTCAAAATGGCGGCACAGTGCAATGGCGGCCAGGGAATTGTAGACGCTGAACTTGCCCGGCGTATGCACGGTTACATCCATATCCATCAGGCCGGATACATGATACTTCACGCCCAAGACTCCCGGTGTATGGAAAAGTGACAGCTCCGACGCCCGAAGCTCTGCCGCCGGACTTAGGCCGTAAGTCTCCACCTGACAGTTATGACCCTTTAAGATTCCCTCCAGATGTTCACTGTCCGCATTGAGTATTCCAATCCGGCACTGCTGAAACAGCAGGCTCTTGCAGTGCATGTAGTCTGCAAAATCCTTGTGTTCATGCTCGCCGATATGATCCGGCTCCAGATTGGTAAAGATCCCGTAATCGAAGGTAAATCCCGATACACGGTGGAGCATTAACCCCTGCGAGGACACTTCCATGACAACTGCCTGGATTCCTGCCTTCACCATCTCTGCAAAATATTCCTGCAGCTCGTAGGATTCCGGTGTGGTGTTGGATGCATGGATATGCTTTTCACCGATGATGATCTCAATCGTTCCGATAAGTCCCACCTTCATCCCGGTGGATTCCAGAATAGACTTCATCATGTAAGTGGTCGTGGTCTTTCCCTTGGTTCCCGTAATACCAACGGTGATAAGCTTTTCTGCCGGATGGCCGAAATAAGCTGCCGCCATGCAGGCCAGTGCATATCTGGTATTCTCCACACGCACTACCGTCACGTCCTCAGGGACAGGCGGAACCTCCTTCTCCACGATCACAGCCGCCGCGCCGCGGGCTGTCACATCCGGGATAAAGTCATGCGCATCCCGGATGCTCCCGGAGATACATACGAAAACAGAATTCTTCTCTACCTTTCTGGAATCATACACCAGTGTACTCACCTCTGTATCCGCAGAGCCCTGCACCAGTGTATATGGGATTTTTTCTAATAAATCGGATAGTTTCATTTTCTTTGCCTTTCTTATATCTCTATCTCGCCTTCAAATACCGTCTCTGCCGGTCCTGTCATGAAGATGTGATTTGTCTTCCGGTCATACTCGATTAAAAGATCTCCCCCGGTAAGATGCACCTTTACCGCATCCTCCGTGTGCCCGTTTAAAATAGCAGCCATCGCACTGGCACAGGCGCCGGTTCCGCAGGCCATCGTCTCACCGGAGCCGCGCTCCCAGACACGCATGCGGATCTCATGCCGATCAATCAGCTCTACAAACTCTGTATTGATACGTCGCGGAAACACTTCGTGATTTTCAAACAGCGGACCGATCTCTGTAAGCGGAAAGTCCTGCACGGAAGGCACGAAGACGACTGCATGGGGATTCCCCATGGATACGCAGGTCATGCGCCACTCTCTCCCGGCAACCTGGATGGGCTGATCGATAACGGCACACTCCGCTGCAAGCACCGATTCTCCCATATCCACCGGAATCGCTTCCGCTGCGAGTATCGGTTCTCCCATGTCCACCCGCACGGTCTTCACCTTGCCGTCTTTTACATGCAGCAGCAATGTCTTGATTCCTGCGCCTGTCTCTACAGTAATCTCCGTCTTCTCCGTCATGCCATGGTCGTAGACATACTTGGCTACGCAACGGATACCATTCCCGCACATCTCCGCTTCCGATCCGTCCGCGTTGTAGATCCTCATGCGAAAATCTGCCGTTTCAGAGGGTCCTATGGTAATGAGTCCATCTGATCCGATTCCGAAATGCCAGGGGCTCACCTTCTTAGACACCTCTGCCGGATCTGTGATCTGTTCTGAAAAAAGATTGACATATACATAATCATTGCCGCAGCCATGCATTTTTGTGAATTTCATCCGTTCTCCGGTCGAGCACACTGCCTCGACGCTCCTCCTTTTTCTCATTGTAACAGACATTATTTTAAATTAATATCAATTAAATGCTCTATACATTGCAAATAATGCTGTGTTAAGTTCCTAATACCACGTGCAACTTATCCTGCCCATTACTTTTCAGAATCCTCACGGAAGCGCTCATTTCCCAGACGGATCTGCATGTATCGCGTGTATGCGGCAAAAGCAGCCGGAATCGGATAGTTCTCTTCCGTATCCTTCACATCCACGAACAGCAGGCCTTCCTCCCGCTGCTCCAGTTCATCCACCCGGATAACATAACCGGTCATGTGCCATTCCACATGGGAAAAGATGTGTTTGGCCGACTGAAGCGGCTGAATCCGTATCGGCTTGATCTTATGCGCCTTCGCCCAATCCAGAGCCTCCGGCTCCGTAAGGTGTCCCGGCGTATTGGGGAATTCATAGAGTCCTGCCAGCAGTCCCTTAGTCGGACGTTTGTTCAACACCACCTGGTCGCCAAACCGGATGACAAACACTGTTTTCTCCTCGATCTTTCTCGGCTTGGCTTTGCTCTTCACCGGAATCTCATTCCAGCGTTCCTGCTGTCTGGTGCGACAGAATTCCCTCCACGGACATTCCGTACAGAGCGGCGCGCCGTTGGGTACGCAGACTGTGGCACCAAGCTCCATCAGCGCCTGGTTGAAGGCTCCGGCCTGATCCTCCGGCATGATGGTCAGAAGCGCCTCCTCCATAGCCGTCCGCACAGACTGCTTCATAATATCAGAGGTATCCGCGGTCACTCTGGAGATCACCCGCAGTACATTTCCATCCACCGCCGGAACCGGGATCTGATAAGCAATGGACGCAATTGCACCGGCGGTATAATGGCCGATCCCCGGAAGCGTAAGCAGCTCCTCATAATCTGCCGGAAGCTGTCCGTCATACACTTCCATCACCCTTCTGGCTGCCAACTGCATATTGCGGACACGGTTGTAATATCCCAAGCCCTCCCACAGCTTCAGCAAATTCTCTTCCTCACACTCCGCCAGTGCCTGTATATCTGGAAGGGCCGTAGTAAAGCGTTCAAAGTAGGGCTTTACCGCCTCCACTCTGGTCTGTTGGAGCATGATCTCAGAGACCCAGACGCGGTAAGGCGTGGGTGTCTCCCGCCAAGGGAGTACTCTGGCGTGGGACGCAAACCAGGCAAGGAGCGGGGATATGATAATTTTTAAGTCAAAATCAGTTGACATAATTTCTCCTTTTGCTGCCATTTATCTGATTACCCGGAGTACCGCTTACAGCCTGACCGGCACTTCACGATCTATTGCAATGGTTCCGGGGCTTGTCAGGCAGTCATAGGCCAGAATCCCGACGCCTGCCTTCCCGGCTCTGCGCAGTGCCTCTCCGAACGCCGGATGGGTGACATCATTGGGCTCCAGCCAACGAACGCCCTTCATCTGTATTACAAAAAGAATATAGGCCTCATATCCCTGTTTTCTTGCCTCAATAAGTGTCTCGATATGCCGGACACCGCGGGCGGTGGGTGCATCCGGAAAGCGGGCAATGCCGTTTTCCTCCAGTGTAACCCCCTTGACCTCCATATATGCCCGGCGCATACCATCCTTTGCTTCCATGTAGAAATCAAGCCGGGAATCTCCAAAACGGCTCTCCGGCTTGATATATTCCCAGTCCTGCTCCTTCAGCCATTCATATGCAGCTTTGTTGGGAGCCTGGGAATCCATATTGATATATACGCCATTTTTCTCCACGCCCACCAGATCATAGCATGTCTTTCTTGCGGGATTACTGCTTTTCTCCAGGTATACCTTCGCCCCCGGAACAAGAAGTTCCCGGCACCGTCCTGTGTTTTTCACATGACATCGCTCCAGAACTCCGTCAATTTCCACCATGGCTATGAAGCGGTTCGGCCGTTCCCGGAAAATACCGGAATATACATTTTCATACTTCATGCTTCTGCTCCGCTGTTCACCTTGCGAACCGCTGTCCGCTTCGTGAGCACCAACAGCATACCGATCGCCAGCGCCCCGGTAAAGGCCGCCCAGGCAATTCGAAATACCGCATTTTCCGGCAGCAGACCATCAAAGGCTACAAGCGGCCCATAGGCCAGGAAATTAAAGAAAATATGCAGCCAGATAGTGGCGTAGATGGAATGAAAACGGTGATAGACCCACCCCATGGCAAGCCCCAGCACAAATGCATACAGCCCCTGCACCAGATTCAAATGCATGATACCAAATGCCGCTGCCTGCAGGATATTGGCAAGCCAGAATCTTCCGGTAGCCTTCTGCGCATAGAACAGCGTCACACCCCGGAAGCAGAGTTCCTCCGCAATGGGACCAAGGATCACGCCATACAGAATACCGGTCAGCGTCACCTCACCCACCCCGGCCAGCTCTATCAGCTCCTCATAGGCTTCCATTGCTCTCGGCATGAGCAGATCAATGACTGCCATCAGATAATTCGTCACATACTGCATCGCAAATGCGAAGACCGCGATGCAAAGAAGATTCACCGGATTAACCACCGACTTTGGAGGCTTTAAGTTCTTGCGTTTACATCCGAAGTAATACCACAGACCAAGGCAGATGATTCCCAGCGAGGCATAGATCACGCCGGCCAGCATACTGTTGTTCACGGTTCCTTCCATGATATAAGTGAAAAGATCTTCCTGTCCCTCAAGTATTCCCCTCACAGCTACCAGGATCGACAGTACCATGGACACTCCAAGGGTTATGACAAAATAAAGGATCAATGGGACAAATGCCAGACAAAAGTACCCGAACTTTCTCCAACCGTTTCTCGTTGTTTCCTGCATATCTGTAATCCTCCTAGTATGACAAATCCTCTAGGCCTATTATACGGCAACCGGAATAAGAATGCAACTATTCCCAGTTACATTCTTTTACAGCTTACCGGAACTGCACCCTAAACCATTGTTTTAATAATTAACGTTGCAATTAAGGAAATAGCCAGACTTGTCAAGGTTCCTATCAGATATTTTTCTGCAAAATTCTTCTCTTCCAACTGCTTAAACCGTGCAATACTTTTCGCAGTAAGAACAAACCCCATCACACTATAT
>CAKSAI010000040.1 GCA_934434905.1 uncultured Lachnospiraceae bacterium
CTACCACCTCCATGCAGACGGAAGATATTGAAATGGTAGAGAAGGCGGCAAATGAGATCATTTATCCGCAAACGGGATGTATGCTGGATTTTCACTTTTATGACCGTGCCACCTATACAGAGAAGATGCGTGTTATGCTCACCACCGGGGAGAAGGTGGATATTGTGTTCCTCTCCGGGAGCGGTTCCTTCGGCAGCAAAGCCTATCTGGATATTTCCGGCATGCTGGAGGAATATGCGCCGGACATTCTTGAAAAAGTAGATGATATCGCATGGCAGGCGGTCACTGTGGATGGCGCGATCCGTGCGATTCCGGGACAGAATTCCTGGTCACGGACCTGGGGATGGGCGTTGAAGAAGGATCTTGTTGAGAAGTACAACTTTGATTATCAAAACGTGCATTCCCTGGAGGATCTGGAACCCTTCCTGGAGGCAGTTAAGAATGGAGAATCCGGGATCACACCGATCCTGATGACGAAGACGGGAATGCTGTCTGCACCCGGCCAGCAGACCTGGTGCAATCAGATCGCAGGATGTATCGTATATGATACGAATGCCGGAAAGTTTGTGCGTCAGCTGGTGGATAATGAAGAAACGATTTCCAGATATAAGCTGATGTGGAAGTGGTATCAGAAGGGCTATATCGCCAAGGATGCACTGGCACTTGATTCTTATCAGTCCGAAGCGAAGACAGGAAAGTACGCTGTCTTAAACAACATCGGCAGTTACGATGCGACCGGCGTGAAATCAACCAATTATTATGGATTTGAGACGGTGGAGATCTTTACCGGACTGACTAAGAATATCGATGCTTCCGGTGTTGCGGTAGTTTCCAATGCGATCGCCTCCACCTGTCCCCATCCGGAGAAAGCTCTGGAGGTATTGAACCTGGTATGGAAGGATCCAAACCTCTCAAATCTGCTTGCATACGGAATTGAAGGAGAGCACTATGTGGTGAATGAAGAGCGCAGCGCAGAGATTGGCTCACGGTCGATCATTCCTGACAGCGGGAGTGACATCACCTACATGGTTGCGCATAACTGGCTTGGACCGCTCTGGGATCAATGGGATTCCACCTGGAATTCTCTGGAAGCCCTGGAAGAATTAAAAGGGATCAATGAGATGGTGAAGGCACAGGGAACGCTGCCGGAGTGCTTTGGATTTACCTTTGACAGCAAAGGCTTTGAGACACAGGTGGCAAGCGTTGCGGCGGTGATGAGTGCCTCTAAGATCGTATTGGAGACAGGGAGCTCCCCGGATGTCGATGCATACCTCAAGGAGGTAAATCAGAGATTGACAAAGGCCGGTATCGATATTTTGCTGGAGGAAGTGAACCGACAGTATGAGGAGTGGCTCAAAACGAAGTAAATACGCCGCAGCTTTCTGCGGGAACAGAAGAAGGAAAGAATCAGGATGAAAGTGAGAAACAGGAACCTTGCGGGGAAGAAGAAAAGCCGGATACAGGAATTTAAGAAAAACCTTCCCCTGACGATACTTGCACTTCCGGCAATGCTGTTGATATTTGTTTTTAAATACATTCCAATGTATGGACTGATCCTGCCGTTTAAGGATTTTGATTATGCTACAGGGCTGCTGAAGAGTCCATGGTGCGGATTTAAGAATTTTGAATACTTATTTACCAATGATGATGTGCTGCGGGCAACCAGAAATACGGTTCTGTATAACCTGGTGTTTATCGTAGCCGGAATGATCGTAGCGCTTGCAGTGGCACTGATGCTTTTTGAAATGTCGAAACGGGTGGTAAAGGTTACCCAGACATTGCTGCTGCTCCCGTTCTTCATTTCATATATTGTGGTGTCGTATGCGGTCAATGGTATGCTGGATATGAACAACGGCCTTCTGAACAATCTGCTGCAGGCACTTGGAAAGGAGCCCATCTTATGGTACAACGAGCCCCGTTACTGGCCGGTCATTATCGTGCTGGTTGCCATCTGGAAGGGTATGGGCTATGCCGGACTTGTTTATTATGCAGCGCTGATGGGAACGAATATGGAGCTGTATGATGCTGCAAAGGTGGACGGAGCCAGTAAATGGAAGCAGATGTGGCATGTCTCGCTGCCGTCTCTTCGCCCGATGATCAGCATTATGCTGATCCTGGATTTCGGCAAGATATTAAGCACCGATTTCGGACTGTTTTACAATGTGCCGATGAATTCGCCGCTGTTATATGAGACCACAGATGTCTTGAGTACATATACATACCGGGCGCTGATGAGCATCGGAAATATCGGGATGTCATCGGCAACCAGCTTCTATACCTCCGTGGTCGGTCTGTTTTTGGTGTTGCTCTGTAACTGGATCGTAAGAAAAGTTTCAGAAGAAAATGCGTTGTTTTAGGGAAGGGCGGTATTATGTTAAGAAAAGAGAGAAACATAAGACATGGAAGCGTGAGATCCTTATCGGATAAGGCAGTTCACTATATTATGCTGGTGATCCTTTGTCTGTTGAGTTTTTGCTGTTTATATCCGTTTCTGCTCATACTGAGCAGCTCCTTTCAGCCCCAGGAGGTTATCTTAAATGATGGATACCGGGTGTTTGCAAAGGAATATACATTGGAAACCTACAAGATGATATTTACAGATCCAAGCAAGCTTTTGGATTCCTACATCGTGACCATCGGCACCACGGCTGCGACGGTTGTTCTGGGAGTGACGGTGACTTCCGCATATGGGTATGTGTTGTCCAGAAAGGATTACAAGTACCGGAGATTTCTGGCAGTTTATGCGTTTTTCACCACGCTGTTCGGAGGAGGACTGCCGGCAACTTATATATTGATCACCAGATGGCTCCATATGAAGGACAGCATATGGGTGTTGATCCTGCCGCTATGCTGCGGAGCAGGACATATTATCATGTTCAAGGCGTTTTTCTCCAGTATTTCCACGGAAATAATCGAGAGCGCCAAGCTGGACGGGGCATCGGAAATGAGGATATTTTCTTCCATCATTGTGCCGATGTCAAAGCCCGCGATAGCAACCATAAGTGTCATGCTGACGCTGGGAACGTGGAACGAGTATTTCAGCTGCATGCTGTACACGGAAAACGAGAAGCTGCATAAGCTCCAGTATCTGTTGATGAAGCTCTTAAATAACATCGAATTTATGAACAGTCCTGAGTATATGCAGTATGTAGGAGCCGGAGGGCTTGGCACATTGGATATCCCCACGTACGGAGCAAGAATGGCAATGTGCGTGCTGGCTGCCGGGCCTATTGTGCTGATATTCCCGTTTTTTCAGAAATATTTTGTAAAAGGAATCAACATCGGAGGAATCAAAGGATAGTTCCGGGAGAGGTTTATGAAAATACGAAGCGTAAAATCCATGTTGTTGATCTTTATGATCGTCGTAATAAGCGCCAATGTAGTCATTAATTATGTGTTCCTCTCCAGCTTGCAGAGGATTCATGAAAAAATGATATACGAGGAATGTTACCGGGCATCCGGCAATATCCGAAATGAATTTGAGCAGACCATCGAGACGCTCCACATGTTTGCGGGACGGATTTATCTGAAGCTGTTTCAGCTTGATTATTTCCAGTACGGGGATGAGAAAGCATGGCTGGAGGATCAAAGGGCGGTGCAGGAATGTGTGGATCTTCTGAACCAGTTTATGAACGAACAGATGCACATTCTGGTTATTGATCAGGGAACCGATACGATGGTGAACTATTCCAGAATATTGTCGGGGCAGCAGCTTGATGTTCTGAAGGAAGCGTATGAGAGCATGAAGGCCGATATGGTGGGCGATTACGAATGTTACCGGATCATAGATATGGATCAGACGTTTTGGATATTAGAGCTGCGAAGCTTTTTTAAGCCGGATTATGATGCAGTAATAAATGAGAAATGTGGCTGTATCATGACCATGACAATGGTGAATAAGCAGGAGCTCTATGAGAAGTATGATCTGCCAGGTGGCCTTGATGTTTTTATTTCCGACAGCGGGGTTAATCGTATGGAAATCCCGGAAGAAATTGGGGAAGACAAGATTACGGAGGACAAGGATTTCGAGGGAGCGGTCGTTACCAGGAATATAGAGACGGTCAGTTCGAACTATGTGCTAAGGTGCAGGCTTAAGAACCTGGGGGACGTATCACGGTTTGAAGATATCCGAATGATGATATGGATACAGCTATGCGTGAATATTTTATTTACGATCCTGGGGATGTACGCGCTCGTGCGGTATATTGCAAATCCACTGCATGTGATCGTCAGGCACATGAAGTCCATTGACTTCGAGAGTAAGCAGCAGATGACGGAGCATTTTGTGTGCAGCGAGATCAATGTGGTCGCCGGACAGTTTAACCAGCTCATCGACCGACTGTATGAGCAGAGCAGAACGGCCTTCTATACCCAGCAAAGGCTGTATGAGATGGAGCTGTGCGAAAAGGAGCGGAACATGAAGGCGCTGCAGAGTCAGATCAATCCGCATTTTATCTACAATATGCTGGAAAATATCCGGGTACTGGCGGAAGCAGGAAGGAATGAAGATGTCGCAAGAGTGACCGTATGTATGGCGGATTTTCTCCGGTATTCCTTATATGTCAATGGTTTTGTGACGCTGGAGGATGAACTGAAGGTTTCAGAATCCTATCTTGAGATTATGAAAATATGCTACGACAATATGTTCCGGGTAGAGTACAGCGTGGAGGAGCAGTTAAGGGGAAACGAGGTTCCGAAGATGATCCTTCAGCCGTTGATCGGCAATGTATTTAAGCATGGATTTACGTTTGAGCACAGTGATAATGTGATACGGATGGAGGTTGGGAGCGAAGACGGGCAGATCTTCATCCGTGTATTTGATAACGGAGCCGGAATTGAGCCTAAGGAGCTTGCCAGGCTGAATAAGGAGCTGGCGAAGGATGCGCTGCTGGAGGGCGATAAAGGATTTGGCCTGTATAGCATTAACCGTCGCTTAAAGACCATATATGGAGAAAAAGCGGGAGTTTCGGTGGAAAGCGTTGAAAACGCTTATACAAAAGTTACGATCCGTTTTCCGAAGAAAAGGGAAGGAGTATGAATGTCTTGTATACGGTGATTTTAGTAGATGACCAGCCATTGTGCTTGAAGGGAATGGAAAGTGGGTTTGACTGGAAAAAATACGGATTTGAGGTCGCATATAAAACAACCAGTCCGAAGGTCGCGCTGGAAATGATCCGCGAATTGGATCCTGATGTGGTCTGCACGGATATGCGGATGCCTTGTATATCCGGGATGGAGCTGATCAAAGCGGCCAAAGCCATGAATGCCAAGGCGAAGTTTATCATCGTCAGCGGATATGAGGACTTCGAGAAGGCCTGTGAGGCGATCCAGTACAATGTGTTCCGCTACTGCTTAAAGCCCATCAATAAGCGGAGCACAGAAAGTATATTGGCGGAACTGAAAGCAGCGTTGGATAGCCGGAATCAACGGCCGGAGCAGCCGGAGAGAGCAGCAGAAGCGTGTCCGGCCAATGATGTCCATAATCATAAGTTCCGCAAGATGCTCCTGTATATGGAGCAGCATTATATGGATGCTCTGAGCCTGGATGAACTGGCGAAGAAATTCGAGATCAATGCCAGCTTTGCCAGCCGGCTTTTTTCCCAATATTTTGAAATGGGATATTCGCAGTACCTGACTACCCTGAGACTGAAAAATGCAACGGATCTCTTAAAGAACACCAAGATACCCATCGAGGAGGTGTCCTATGTGGTGGGCTTTAACGATCCTGCTTATTTCAGCAGAACCTTCAAGAAGTACTATGGTGAAACGCCTTATGCATATCGCTGCAGAGAGAGTTAGCCGGGATGGGGAGAATATCGAAAGATGAGAGAAATTGTACTTGCAAATGCCTATTATGAGTACGCGATGTACGTTACAGAGGAGGGATTCCTGTGTCACAATTATTTCCTGCCAAGGGACTGGGCGGATAAGCCGGACGGCCACTGCCCCAGGAAGGAGCGATATCCGGGCGAAGCTGTTGTTGCTGTTGATTTTGAGGGGAGACTTGACTGCAATGTAGGAAACCGGCAGTTGGCTTACCGAACCTCGTACGAACTGCTGTTTGAGGACTATTCCGTCCTGGGAGAGCAGAATATGATACGCCTGTATCATCCAAAGAGCCGGTTGGAGGTGCAGTTGATCTTTTCTGTATATGAGGATTCACCCGTCCTGTACCGCTATACGAGAGTTGTCAATCGCGGAAAAACGGAAAGGGTACTGAACCATGTAAACAGCTTTTTCCTGGGGAATTTCCCGTACTTCGGGGATGCAAGGGATCTTGTCCTGCACACCTACCATTCGGCATGGTCCATGGAGGGTGAGGAGCGGGCAATGACCTTCCCGGAACTGGATCTTTGTGAGAACTCCCGCAGCGCTTATACGGTGGAGAATAACAGTTCCTTTTCCACAAACTGTTATTTCCCGTGCTTTGTGATGGAAGAGAAGGGGGCCTCACTGTACTGGGGCGCACAGCTTCACAGCAGCAGTCAGTGGCGGATGGAGGTTGGAACGGGGGATCTGACAAACCCAAAGTGGTTTTATATGCAGGGCGGCATGGTGGACTTTGCTAATTCCGGGTGGTATAAGAAGCTGGCACCGGGGGAAGCTTATGAGACACCGGGCGCATCGCTGACCGTGGCATCCGGGAAGATCGATCAGTTATACAATCAGTTTCACACGTACCAACGCAATATCCTGATGCGCCAAAAGGACGATCCCTTGCTTACGGTATTTAATGACTGGCAGGCTATGGCGGGTGACAGCTCAGAGGAACGCATTATCGCACAGCTTTCTGATCTGCAGAAGATAGGAGTTGAGGCCTATGTGACGGATGCGGGCTGGTATACCGATCCGGGCCAGGACTGGGCGGAATATGTGGGACGCTGGGAGGACAGCCGGGTGCGGTTCCCGGGTGGCTTATCCGCAGTCAGTAAGGCAATCGCAGAGAAGGGGATGATCCCCGGTATCTGGTGCGAGATCGAGATGGCGGGACCACACAGCCCGGTCTACGATGAGGAGGATATGTTTCTTACGATCCATGGGAGATGTATCGAGCATTACGGACGACGTTTTCTTGATTTTTCCAAGGAGAAGGTCCGCACCTATGCCTCTGGTGTGTTTGATTACCTGTACCGGAGTGGCTTTCGTTATATTAAGATCGACTATAATGCGGACTGTGCGCCGGGGTGCGACGGGCCGGACAGTATTGCGGAGAATCTGAATCGGAAGAGACGGGCATACGGCACATGGCTTTGGGACATCCGGGAAAAGTATCCGGATCTGATGATCGAGCACTGTGCATCCGGCGGCATGAAGCTGGATTATGAGAATCTGGCGCGGGCGTCGCTTGCATCCATCACGGATCAGGAAAACCATATACACACCGGCACCATTCTCTGCAATGTCTCGAAGCTGGTACATCCTGCGCAGTGTGGGAACTGGAGCAGGATCGCAGGTGATTTTGACAGAAAAACGGCAGAATTCGTTCTGACGAATTCCATGATGGGGCGGATGTGCTTAAGCGCTGTGCTTACAGAGTGTAATACAGAAGTGCTTGATGCGATGAAAGCAGCCGTAGATTTCTATAAGGAATATCGTTTTGTGATAGAGGATCCATGGATCCATTATCATACACTGCCGGGGCTTATCACGGATGAGCAGAACCTGAAGGTGATGGAATACGATACAAAGGATGGCAGGTATGCATTGATCTATATCAGTGCCCACGATTATCCGGGGAGTTATACCTTTACCCCTTATATACGGCAGGCTGGGATTGTGGATTGTTATCCTGACATGGAAGGAATCACAAGGAACGGGGACAGGATCCGTATCTGTCTTACAAAAAATGAATTATATGGGAGGATCTTGGTGCTATGCAAGAGAGAGATGTAAGGAAGATCAACTGGCCCCTAGGGTTTTCCTGCGGGCTCAATACCACAAGCAGTGCCTGGAAGGATGGGGAACAGCCGGAAGGCTTTGCCTATATTGAGCTCTGTGCAGGTTATCATCCGTATGAGGACGAGGAGGTAAGGAAGCAATGTCTTAAGATGTATCGGGAGGATATGGACCGGGCCGGGCGGCAGGGGCTCAAGCTGTGGTCCGTTCATCTGCCGTATGGCCCCGATCTGGATCTTACGGCAGGCGATGACAGGTACGATGAGACATTTGAGAATTTTGCATGGTATGTGGGGGAGACCATTGCAATGGGGGCGAAGCGATACGTGGTTCACGTGTTCGTACCGGAACCGGTGCCATTAAAGGGGCGGGAAGACATGCTTGCGCGGGCAAATAGAAATGTAAAAAGACTGGCGGAGTATGTCGCAGAGAAGGGAGCGATACTGACAGTAGAGGCTTTGCCGAGAACGAATCTCGGAAATACAGCGCAGGAGTGTCTGCGAATGATCGCAGGAACCAAGGCGGGGATCTGCCTCGATGTAAATCATCTCCTGACCGAAAGCCATCGGGAGTTCATCGCAGCCGCTCACGACTATATAAAGACCGTTCATCTGTCCGACTATGATTTCGTGGATGAGAAGCATTGGGTGCCGGGAGAGGGGAAGCTGGACTGGAAGGAGCTTCTGTCACTGCTTTCGGAATATGGTTATGATGGGGTTTTGATGTTTGAGGTACGGTATCACAAGGATGGAAGCAGGGTAACCTTAAAGGATATCCGGGAGGGCTTCTGTCATGCAGTTGGAAAGGAGCAGAAATGATGCTGAAAATGACATTTTTTAACCAGATACCGCATGATCTGTCGGATGGATACGGGGACAGTACGTACATAGAATTTCCGAACGGACAGAACATGCTCATCGATGTTTCCACAGAATTGGGAGGAGACGCGATCTTAAAAAGCCTTCTTGCGATGGGCGTGGAGCAGATTGATTATTTCGTCGCATCTCATCTGCATAAGGATCACACAGGCGGCTTCGGCAGGCTGACAGAGCGGATCGCGGTAAAGGAGATCATCTTGTCCGGCTATGGCTATAAGAGCATAGAGGCGGATCAGGCTTTTCCCCAAATAGCAGATGAGAGGGGGATTCCCATACGTCAGGTGCGGATGGGAGACGAATTCCATGTGGGAGATGTCTGCCTGCAGGTGTTGTTTCCGCCGAGGGGAATACCGGAGGTTTCCCCGGAACTGTCCTATGTGGAGCAGGAGATCAATTCCAATGTGTATTCGATGGTACTTCGCATGACATACAAGGGCTTTTCCGCTCTGTTTGCCGGGGATATCTACGAGGAGACAGAGAAGCAGTTGATCCTGACCTATGGAGACAGCCTGCGCAGTACCCTGCTGAAGGTTCCCCACCATGGAAATGACACTTCCTCCGGCCAGGCATTTCTGGATACCGTAAAACCGCAACTGGCGGTTATGATGGGAAGGTGCTGTGAATGGCCGGTGCAGCTCAGGTTCGCAAATGCAGGCATTCCGCTGTACGGAACTCTTTTTGACGGAACCATTGCCGTACAGACGGATGGAGCTATGCTAAAGGCGGTATGCGGCAAGGGGGAGCGGGAGTACCGACTGCCTGCCGCCACGGTGCAGTGTGATAATGCAAGTGACAAGGAGTGTGGAAAATGAAGATCAGATGGAAGAAGCGGATAGCTTCAATAATTTTGCCGGTAATGGTGCTTATGTTAGGAGGATGTGAGATGACAAGAGGAAACAGTAATGGAGGTAACTATGAGGAAAACCTTCCGGGAGGCGACAGTGTAAACCAGGAGCAGGACGACCGGGAGACTGCAGCGCATCTGTTGGCGATGACGGATATGGCGGGAGGAATCCGGGTGATCGATCTGGATGCCGAAGATCCTGCTTCGGAGAAGGCAATTGTCTGGGAATGGAAGCCCGATGCGAAGCAGGGATGGAAGCTGGCACCTGAGAGAGTGCTGCATTCCCTTGACGATGTGAAGCTGCGCTGGTCGGAGTATTATCAGAAGGATGTGGTGATCATGACGGCATCCAATAACTGGGCGGGAATTGCCGATTACACCACCGGTGAGTGTCTGTGGGAGGCGGACGTTCCGTACATGCCCCATGCGATTGAGATGCTACCGGACGGGGATATTGTTATTGGCGGAAGCGGCGGAAATGATTATATGACGGAGGGGTGTGTGATGTATTATGACATCACCTCAGGCGACAACTGTATGCAGACAGATCGACAGCTTCTCTCCAGTACGCATGGACTGGCCTGGGATCCCAAGGAGGGTGTTCTGTGGGCCACCGGCTGGGAACGCCTTGTGGCGTACCAGATTAAGGATAAGAAGCTGGAGCTGGTGGAGGGCAAGGGCTGTAAGCTCCTTCATACCAACGGACACGATCTGTCTATGGATTATTACGATCATGATCAACTGTTCATGACGGTGGGAGATAAGGTGTACAAGTTCAGCAAGGCGGAGAACAAGCTGCTGATCTCGTATAACTATTCGGACCTTCTTCTGAACAGTGTCGGTGTAAAGGGGATTACAAGCTTTGCGGACGGCACGGTGGCTTACAGTATGGCTACCGGGGTAGTAGCCAGCTACGACACGGATACCATCTATGTGATCCGCCTGGATGAAGAGCGGGGAGTAGGTGTCCAGGAGAAATACATCATGAAGGATTTTTCCACTTATAAGGTCAAAAACTTTACAGACGGATATCAATAAAATTGCAACCGAAAAAAGGAGAGAGATTTATGAAGAATCGAAAACAGGGAAAACGGATCATTGCATGGATATTGAGCATAGGAATGGTATTTGTTCTGACATCCTGCGGCGGTCCGGGTACAGGACAGAAGGAACCGGAGCAGGATACCAAGCAGGAAAATAACGGGCAGGATGAGAGCCCGACAGATCAAAACGGCAAGGGTGATACCGATCAGCAGGAAACTGCTGAGATCACCATGGGAACCATAACTTATTCCCACGGATGTATCGAGAAGCCATGGAAATATCCCTATTGGGAGGCCAAGAGCAAGGATCTCGCTACAGGAGAAGTGAAGGATCTGGTGGTTTTTGATGATCGTGCATATATTGACGGTGACGAAGAGATGGAGGCATTCTTCAGCTCTGATTCCCAGTCGTATCCTTCAGCAACGCACGATATGCTGTTTGTCTATACCATGCCGTTTGATGCCACCGTGCAGATCGAGGTGATCACGCGGGTACACAGTGAGCAGAGTAACGGGATCACGGCATATTGCTATGTAAATGACACATCCAAGTACCTTCTTGAGCCAACCGTTGTTACCTGGGAGGATGATGTGAAAGATTTTACTTATTATGAGCAGAAGCTGAAGAAAGGCGATGTGCTTTATTGCGGTTATGGTGCAAACGGGGATGCCACCGAGGATGCGGGCAATTTCTATGTCAAGATGACATATGTGGATATCGAGTAGACAGGAAGTGCCGGATTTAACAAAATACGAGGAGACAGTTTATGAAACGGAAAACAAAAATTATACTTGCTGCATGTGCGGCGGCAGTGGTTGTTCTTGTGGCTGTTCTCGTTCTGATATTTTGCCTGGGGAGAAAACCGAAGCCGATTCAAGGTGAAAATAATGAACCTGAAAGTAAGGATCCTATCCGAAATGCCACAACGGAAGTGCTGGATCCAGGCGAGATAAAGAACGATGATTCTTCCTTTGAGGTAAAGGAGGGAACCGCTACCTTTTCCCATGGTATGATCCTGGAACCGAATCGTTATCCGGGATGGGAAGTCAAGCAGATTTCCTTATCCGATGGGGAAATCACGGATATGAAGAAAATCGGAGACAAGATGTATGTCAACGAGGACCGGACGGCATATTTTGCATCCGATACATCCTCCAATACATCTTCGGATTACGATCTGATGTATGTATATACGATGCCGTGCAAGGCCAGAGTAGATATCGTTCTGAATGTGAAGGTGTCGGAGCAGGGCGGTGACGGTGTTGTTGCATATGCTTATCGGAATGATACGTCCCACTGCTTTATCAACGGGACGATCGTGACCGAATCCGCGCAGCTTAAGGCTGTCGGTGTGGTGCTGGAGAAGGGTGACAAGCTCTACTTTAGGTACAATAAGAACAAGACGAGTGAAGGGGACCTGGGAAATTTCTATGTAAAGCTTACCTACATTGAGCTCGACCCGAAGGGGGAGGCGGTTCCCGGAGAAGCATTCCGGGTGAGTGCCCAGGATCCCTCGGATGGCGTAGCCGCCATAGAGGCCGGAACCGTGACCTATTCCCATGGTTCCATGAACAATCCGAAGGTCTATCCATACTGGGAGATACGTTCCTTAGAGCTGGCAACGGGCAAGGAGACAGCGATGGTTAAGGGCAGTGAGCCAAAGACCATGTACGTGGCGGCAGATTCGTCTGCTTATGTGAATGTCAGTGGAAAGGCACAGTCCTCCAATGAGCATGATCTTCTGTATGTATATACGATGCCCTGCAAAGCCAAGGTGGATATCGCGCTGAATGCCTCTGTTGCAGGAGCGGGAAGCGATGGTGTCGTGGTATATTGTTACCGGAACGATACGGATCATTGCCTCATTAACCATACCAAGGTTACAAATACTGGCAATAAGACGGCTGGTTCGGCCAAGGGTGTGATCCTGGAGAAGGGCGATAAGATTTATTTCCGTTTAAATAAGAATGGGAATACGACGGATGACGCGGGATATTTCTACGGGAAGATCACCTACGTACAGATCGATCCGGAGGGTGCTGCAGATCCGGGGAAATCGTATGGAGAGTCCCAGGATCCAAAGCCTGAGGAGGATGAACCTCAGAATGTCAGTGTAGTGGTTGGAACGACAACCTATGCGAATGACTTTATCGAATATCCCCAGGTGCATCCGAATTGGGAGGCGATATCGATCTCATCAGACGGAACAGAGACCGCGATGAAGAAAGAGGGCAGCCGGATGTACATCGTCGGTGATGCGCAAAAGAAGGCATATCTGGCGGCAGACAGCACGGCTGCTCCGGCAGAGGATCACGATCTGGCATATGTCTATACCATGCCCTGCAAGGCGAAGATCAACATCGCGATGACTGCGCTGATAAAGAACAGTGGCGGTGACGGAATCGTTGCATGGTGCTATGTGAATGACACTGCAAGCAGCGTTATCCGAAAGAAGACGATCAAGGCGGCTGACAGCTTAACGACACTGACAACCAATGACATTATCCTGAATAAGGGTGATCGGCTTTATTTCCGGTATAATAAAAATGAAAACGCCAATAAGGATGAAGGAATCTTCTTTGCCAAGATCACCTATACGGAAATCAATCCCCAGGGCGAAGCATACCGGAAGGTTACCTGGGAGGATATGGCAAAGGGCGGTGTGATGAGCGGAGGTGCTTATGGCACTTATTATTCTCACGGTTCCATCAGCAATCCGAAGGTGTATCCCTTCTGGGAGACTGTTTCGATCTCCACAGATGGTACGGAGAAGTCCATGATTACAGGGAGCCAGGCAAATACCATGTATGCAGCAGACGATAACACGGCGTATCTTAAGGCAAGCGGCATGGCAATGACATCCGAGGACAATGATCTGGCGTATGTATTTACAATGCCCTGCAAAGCGAAGCTGGATATTGCACTGAATGCCTCTGTGAGCAGTGGAAGCGATGGCGTTGTTACTTATTGCTATGTGAATGATACCTCGAACTGCATCATAAACCATACGGTTGTCACAAACACAACGAACAAGACCGTGGCTGCGGCAAAGGGAATCACGCTGAATGAAGGGGATCGGATCTACTTCCGATTAAACAAGAACGGCAATACCTCAGCCGATGCCGGATACTTCTATGCGAAGCTTGTATTCGTCAATGAAGCACCGGATGATGAGGCATATCAAGGGGAGGAGTATTCAAAAATAAATTGGAAGGACATGGTCGGCAAGGTATTTCAGACGAACAGCGACTATTTTAACACAGAGAATGCGCCGTTTGAGACAAAGGCGATCCATCTGCTTACCGGAAAAGAGACGGCTATGTACTACGCGGCATTTACAGGAGGAGCGAAGCTGGATTATATGTATATCACCGGCGAGGACAAGGTAAGTCCGAAGCCATACCTTCGGGAAAACGGGCAGGCCCAGACCTCGGAGAACCATGATCTGGTGTATGTATATACCATGCCATGTGCTGCGGTGGTGAATCTGGAGATGGTGGGAAGAGTAAATAAGGTCGGTAGCGGAAATACCGGCGACGGAATCGTGATGTATTGTTACCGGAACGACCCCACGGATTCCCTGATCGATCGGACAGATGTAAAGTATAATGCGGCATCACCGGGAACCATTACACAGATCAAGAAGAATGGCATTGCATTGAAAAAGGGAGATAAGCTTTACTTCCGGTTGAATAAGAACGGCACAAACAAGGATGACAATGCGAATTTCTACGCGAAGATAATATATGTAAACCAGGCGCCTTAAGAGGGGGAGATTTCTATGAG
This sequence comes from uncultured Lachnospiraceae bacterium, assembly GCA_934434905.1. Lineage (GTDB taxonomy): Bacteria > Bacillota > Clostridia > Lachnospirales > Lachnospiraceae > 14-2. Next base: position 14,449 of record CAKSAI010000040.1, read on the forward strand.
AACAGCGATAAAAAAGATAGCAATTCTGTTATTTGTCCTATGTATTGCGACGACCGGTTTCCTGACGGCGTCATTGCCGGCCGCCGCAGAAGCGCCATCACCGGAGGAAATATCATTACTGGCGGCAACGGCGGCAACCGTGATCGGGGACGCTACCGGAAATGACGAACTTGATGTGAAGGATCTCGTGCGCTTCAAGAAAGTGCTGAGCAGCATAGACGGTGTAGAATTTGCCGAAGGCTTTGAAGCAGATCTGAATGCGGATGAGGTGCTTAACAACTCTGATATACGTGTGGAGCGCAGGTTGATACTGAATATTTCCTATAATTACAGCGATACAACCTGGGCAGAGATAGGCGGCACGACCATGTATGCTCATGGCAGCATCGCAGCCCCGGCGAATAATCCGGGGTGGGAGACAAGAAGTGTCGATCTTGCAACCGGAGAAGAGGCTGCACTGGTGAGATCAGGAAACTATATGCATATCGCCGCAGAGGAGAAAAAAACCGGGTTTTTGCACCGGAACGGATACGCGGCGACTGCAGAAGGCTATGATCTTGTCTATGTATATACCATGCCCTGCAAGGCGAAGATAGATCTCACCGTAAATGCCTCTGTGCAAAGCGATGATACGGATGGTGCAGTCGTATATGCCTATGTGAATGACACCTCAAACTGCGTGATCAATCGTACGGTGGTTACGAATACCAGCAATACCTCCGTCGCTTCCAAGAATGGACTCACGCTGAATGCGGGTGATAAGCTTTATCTGCGGCTGAATAAGAAAGAGTCGGCGCCACAGGCTGCAACAGTGGCAAATAAAATGGGATATTTCTATGGAAAGATCGTGTTTGCGAAGGAGAAGCCGGATGCGGAATGCTATAAAGGAGAGAGCCTGGCGGACACCAGTTGGAGAGAGATGGCCGGTAAGGTAGTACAGACGAACAGTGACTATTTCGGTACAGAAGATGCACCGTTTGAGACAATAGCACTCAATCTGAGTACCGGCAAGGAGACGCCCCTGTACTATTCGGCATTTACAGGAGGAACGCAGCTGGATTATATGTATATTACCGGAGAGGACAAGGTAAGTCCGAAGCCTTATCTTCGGGAAAACGGTCAGGCACAGACATCGGCAGAGCATGACCTGATGTATGTGTATACGATGCCCTGCGATGCTGTAGTCAATCTGGAGATGGTGGGAAGAGTGAACAAGGTCGGCAGCGGAAATACCGGCGACGGAATCGTGATGTATTGTTACCGGAACGACACCACAAACTGCATTGTAAACAGAACGCCGGTCGAATATAATACGACATCACCGGGAACCGCTACACAGATCAAGAAAAATACCATTACCCTGAAAAAAGGAGATAAGCTTTATTTCCGGTTAAACAAGAATGAAACAAATACCGATGACAATTCGAACTTCTATGCGAAGAT